>JAYKIP010000097.1:0-3342 GCA_035286205.1 Merismopediaceae cyanobacterium | reverse complement strand
GGGAATATTGGTTATTTGATCCCTATGGGGAATGGATTCCAGAACAGTTAACGGGGTATCGGTTAAATGAGGAGGGATATTATCAACGGATCACGGATAGTTGTAGCCAGGTATTGCAATTAAAATTCGTGCCCAATGGGTATCTCATCAGTTTTTATCGGTTGGATAACGGAGAAAAATTATTAACCCCAGAGGAATTATTGCTGGTAGCTCAGGCGGCCCAACAACAGTTGAAACAGGAAAAAGCCAGGGGCGATCGCCTAGCAGAAAAGTTGCGAGAATTAGGGATAGAGGTAGATTGAAGGAATGGGTCTCAAGGTTTTCTGATTTATCCCCCCGGCCCCCTTAGACAGGAAGAATTAATGGAGAAATTAGCGCAGAAAATTCTGGATAATTCGTTGAGCTTGGGCTAAGTAACCGCCACCAAAGAGATTAAAATGATTGAGAACGTGATAAAGATTATACAAAGTTTTGCGCTTTTGATAGCCAGCTTCTAAGGGATTAACCGCTTGATAACCTTGATAAAAAGCTGGGGGAAAACCGCCAAATAATTCGGTCATTGCAAGGTCAACTTCGGGATCGCCATAGTAACAGGCCGGATCAAAAATAACGGGTTCGCCATTGGTTAAAAAAGACGCATTTCCTGACCATAAATCCCCATGAACCAGGCCCGGTTGGGGTTGGCGATCGCGGAGAAATTGACGGAGGGTTTCAATAAAGCGTTCTGCCTGGGGAAAATGGCCGCCTCGACGTTGGGCCAGTTGGAGTTGATACCCGATCCGATGGTCGGCAAAAAAGTCTGCCCAGGTATTTGTCCAGGGATTGAATTGGGGGGTTGAACCGATGGTATTGTTCTGCGACCAACCAAAGCGATCGCCCTGGGACTGGAGATGGAGAGCCGCCAGATTGCGTCCCATTTGTTCCCAGGTGGTCTGGGTTCCCCGGCCAAATTCACACCAGGTCAAGACTAAATAACAGCAATGATCGCTCACGCCATAACCAATCGGTTCCGGTACCTGTATCGTCTGGGTCTGGGCAATTTGTTGTAGGCCGAGGGCTTCCGCCGAAAACATGGCCACTTGAGAAGCCTGGTTTAATTTCACAAAATAGGTTTGGCCTGACCCCTGGAGTTGATAGCCCTGGTTAATACAGCCGCCCCCCACGCTCTGGCGTTTTTCGAGGATAAAGGGTTGCCCAGTGACTTGGCTAATATGAGCGGCGATCGCATTCCACATTTTTTGGTTGATTAATTGTTGATTAATTGTTGATTAATGGTGATTAATCCTGACAAGGCTGATTGTCCAATAGCCGGCCAATACCTTCGGAGTAACGGTTAATTAACCCTGTCAGCATCACAAGATATATCAAATCAAGGGTCAGCTAAAGGGTCAACGGGTGAGGGGAGGAAAATGCCATGGACTCCGGAGAGCTTGAGGGTCATCATCATGGGCCTTGAATTAGTGAGCCTACCGATCGCCCCCTAAACAAGCTAAAATCAAACCTTGATGATCCTTTCCCCTCCGTAAATTAGCAGTAACTTAGCGATGGCTCCCTCTACTACCAGCGATCGAGACAAGGCTCTCAATGCCGTTCTAACCCAAATTGAAAAGAGTTTTGGCAAAGGCTCCATTATGCGTCTCGGTGACGCGGTACAAATGCGAGTGGAAACTATCTCCAGTGGCGCATTAACCCTGGATTTAGCCCTCGGTGGCGGTCTGCCGAAAGGACGGATTATTGAAATCTATGGCCCTGAAAGTTCCGGGAAAACCACCCTCGCTCTTCATGCGATCGCCGAAGTCCAGAAAGCGGGAGGAGTCGCGGCCTTTGTGGATGCCGAACACGCCCTAGACCCCACCTATTCCGCCGCCCTGGGGGTAGATATTCAAAATTTATTAGTCGCTCAACCTGATACCGGGGAATCAGCCCTAGAAATTGTTGATCAGTTAGTGCGATCGGCCGCCGTAGATATTATCGTGGTGGATTCCGTTGCCGCCCTTGTCCCCAGAGCCGAAATTGAAGGAGAAATGGGGGATACCCAGGTCGGTCTGCAAGCCCGGTTAATGAGTAAAGCCCTCCGTAAAATTGCCGGTAACATCGGGCGATCGGGATGTTTTGTCGTCTTTTTGAACCAACTCCGTCAAAAAATTGGAGTCACCTACGGCAGTCCTGAAGTCACCACCGGGGGAACCGCCCTCAAATTCTACGCCTCTGTACGTTTAGATATTCGTCGGATTCAAACCCTGAAAAAAGGCAGTGAAGGGGAATACGGTATCCGCGCCAAAGTCAAAGTCGCTAAAAACAAAGTCGCTCCCCCCTTCCGCATTGCCGAATTTGACATCATCTTTGGCCACGGCATTTCCCAAATCGGTTGCATTGTGGATCTGGCCGAACAGAGTGGGGTGATTACCCGCAAAGGAGCCTGGTACAGCTACAACGGCGAAAATATTGCCCAGGGTCGAGACAACGTGATGAAATACCTGGAAGAAAATCCCGACATTGCCAACACCATTAACCAACAGGTCAGGGAAAAACTGGAAATTGGCTCCCTCGTTCTGCCCATTGAATCCGGCGACAGTAGTGATGATGAGGAACTGCTAGAAGAATCATGATCACCCTCCCTTTGGAACCCAATATTCTACAATCTCTCGATTTAAGTCCCATGCAAGGCTTAATTGAAACCTGGCAACGCGAAGGGACGCTCCTCCAGCAAGAACATTCTCTACAATTTCAGATCCAAATTCCCCGCGAACCCGACGATCCCAGGGAACTCTCCGAAATTCCCGAAGTGCGTCTCTGGTTTGTGCGCTTAGATGCGGTTTATCCCTGGTTCCCCTTTTTGCTGGATTGGCAGGGAGGAGAATTAGCCCGTTATACCGCCATGTTGGTTCCCCATCAATTTCATCGCACCGAAGGCATTCAGTTTAATCCCGAAGCCTTAGAAATTTTTGTGATGCACAAGATTTTTACCCTCGCGGCTTGGTTCAAGACCCAGGGCATCCCAGGCACGTTTCGCCTCAAATCCCTTGCCCAACTGTTAGGCTATGAGCTAGAGGAGACTTTTCTTCGCCAATTTACGGAGTAGGGATGGAAGGTGAGCTAGGGAATGGCTATTTTCCGACTGCCTGACCGGTTGATGATGTACTTGCAGAAAAATTTTCTAGGGGCATTGACAAAATCCTCACTTTCCTTCACTATAGGTAATGCACAAAACGGGGTTATAGCTCAGTTGGTAGAGCACTGCAATGGCATTGCAGGGGTCAGGAGTTCGAGTCTCCTTAGCTCCATTCGATTCTTTACAACCCACATTCCGCAGGGAACTCAAGAGATAAAGTAGTATTTTTG
>JAYKIP010000096.1:0-6856 GCA_035286205.1 Merismopediaceae cyanobacterium | reverse complement strand
GGCGGGATTGACCAATCAATCTGTTGCTCAATTTCTGGAAAGAAGAAAGCTAAGAAATCCTCAAAATACTCACTTAATGCCTCTTTCCATGGCTCATCATAATTCGCGGTAACATTATTCATTCTTTTACCGTTAGCTATCTTGATTAGCAACGAACTGATTAACCAAAGTGATATTAATATCCAACTCTTTCGCAATCTCCGGAGCCGTTAGCCCTAACTTTCTCAACAGGGGAATCGTTTCCAGCTTACCCTCAAGCCTGCCTTCAAGTTTGCCCTCAAGTTTGCCCTCAAGTTTGCCCTCCTGTAAAATCTCTTGATACACAGCAGATTCCTTCATAATTTCACTCCTTAAAATGGTTTTAATTCGGTCAGGGGGTAGCACCAGTCCCCCAAAAATGGAGGTTGCAACCATGAGATTGGCCTTAACTTGACGGTCTTCGATACCTTCCAAAACCGCCGCTACTTCCCTCAATTTTAAAGTAGGGTCAGAGGTTTGTGTTAATACCGCCAGGGGCAATAATCCCTGACTTTGCAAAAAGACCTCCGAGGATTGTTCCCATAGTCGAATCACGCGATAACGATGTAAGGTTTCCCCCATCTGAAAACTGTCCTGATCAACCAAGTCACTGTTCGTCCGCTTAAGATAAATGACAAACTGGTACATAGTTTTATGGGGAAAACGACGGTAAACACGCACGCGATAGTCCAACATCCGAAAGCCCATCGTGGGATCGGGTTCCGTTTGGAACTCTAAGTGTAAAACAGCATCTTCCGATTGTTCCAAAATTAGCGAATCAGCCCGAATCGGCTCCAGAGATAGTTCCGTTGGACTTAGTTTCGTTAGCTTGATGGGTCTTCCCAACAACCAAGCCGCATAGTCTTCCGAAAAAGATTCGGCCAGAAATTTACAGAGATTGTCAAACATAAACAGACCTTAGCACCTCTAGTCCACAAACGAAGCCATCAATCAAGTCACACTACCATACAAAAAGAACATAAAGACTAAAAGCAAATATAAATTCTAGCCAGTCTAACAAAAATATTAGTATATTGTCTCCGTTCCGTGATCAATGAAGGATTTTCGCTAAAAACTGCCTTGCTCTTTCTGATTCCGGGTGGGCAAAAAAGTCCGTTTTGGGTCGGTCTTCCACAATTTGCCCGTGATCCATAAAAATCACCCGATCCGCTACCTGTTTCGCAAAGCCCATTTCATGGGTGACTACCATCATCGTCATCCCTTCCTTGGCTAATTCCACCATTACATCCAGAACTTCACTCACCATTTCCGGATCGAGGGCTGAGGTTGGTTCATCAAAAAGCATCACCAGGGGATTCATGGCCAAGGCTCGCACGATCGCCACCCGTTGTTGTTGTCCCCCCGACAGTTGCCCCGGATATTTATGGACTTGAGCTTCCAGTCCGACCCGTGCTAACAGTTGAGTAGCTTGGGTCTGGGCCTCGGTCTTGCTTTTTTTCAGGACTTGGATTGGGCCCAATGTCAAATTATTTAATACCGAGAGATGGGGAAATAATTCAAAATGTTGGAAGACCATCCCCACCCGCGATCGCAATTTCGGCAGATTAACCTTGACTTGGCCGACGGAAATGCCATCCACCAGAATGGTTCCCCCTTGGAACGGCTCCAGGGCATTAATACATTTAATCAGGGTAGATTTGCCGGAACCAGAGGGGCCACAGACCACCACCACCTCCCCTTCCTCTACGTGGGTACTACAATCCTTCAGGACTTGGAAGGAACCATAGCATTTAGACACATTTTGAATCGTAATCATTGGCATTTCGCATTGAAGGCTGAATCCTTGACCGGGGTTCCCTTGGGAGTCTTTTTTTTACAAAACTTCACATGATTGTGTTGTAGATAGCATTTTATCCTCGCCGGCTAGGTTAAGCTAAACACTATATCGAGGAAACAGGTTACGGAGAAAAATAAATGACTACTACTGCTGTTTTGTCCTACGCTGAAACGAATTATAACGACGATACCGCTATTTGGGACAACCTTAAACAGGCGATCGCCGCCAGTTCTGGGTTTCAATGCTGGCAAGAAGAGCAACGGGAAGGTCTGACCACGCCGGAATTAGACTGTCAGGTGCGCCATTACCTCCGCCAAACCTTAGAGACCTTGGCTTACTAATCGGCTGACTCAATAGTTCAATCACCTTCGGGATAAAGTGCTCCCAGAGTTGTCCATCACGCATTTAGGCCCTTTGCTGGTGAGAGTGCCGGTTTTCCCTAGGGAAAATCACTAACCTTGCTGGTAAAGGGTTCTGACTATCCTACCCAAGCTGTCCCTGGGTAAACCACAGAAAGAAAGTCTGAAAAAGACCCACAATAAACCCTAGGACTCCCCCTAAATTGACGATCGCCTGAAGTTCACTTTTGACAATGCTTTGCACCCCGACTTCTAGCTCTTCCGGAGAGGTACTACTAATGCGGGCAATTATTACTTGATCTAATGAAAGAATCGGAATAATTTTCTGCACCAATTTTTCTAAATCTGCTTCGAGATAACGCTCTAAAATTAAGGCTAATTCCTGACTAATTTGGGTTAAGGAACTGCTTAAGGCATTGGAATTTTGTAAACGATTGACAATGACTATCGCTAAATTATCCCAATCAATAGATTGACCAAAATCCTGGAGAAATTGCATCCCGCTTTCCCGCAGATATTGTCGCACCACTTCCCCCGTTGTTTTACGGAGTTGGTTCACCGTAGAAAGGGGTAAATTTTGCAAAGAAAGATGGTGTAACCAGTCCTTGAGTTTCCCCCGGATTTCCAACGCCAGAATTAACTCTTGGAGCCGGGTGTTGGCCATATCTTTTTCTTCTAAACAAAAGGCTCGCAGACGGGTTAAGGCATTTTTAACTCCAAATAGGTTCGCCACCACCCAATAGGTTCCACTGGTTTTTTCGCGGAAGCCTTCGTCTATGACTTGAATATTGCGATCGCTGAGAAAATCAATAATGGCTAAACGGAGGGCATCGGGGGGTAAGACCTTTTCCAGTAACCAATCAACAAATTGGCGGGCCTGTAATTCACTCAGTTGAAATTCTAAGAGAACTTGATCAAAGATTTTATTAATTTGGGCTTCTAAGAAATCTTCCCGACGAGAAAAAGCCTTAATTAAACGAGGTAAGGATTCGCTAAATAAATCCCGTAAAATATTCGCTAAAATCTTAGCGGTTTTCTGCTCTTTATCGGTACGCACTTGTTTTAAGGCCGCCGTCAGTAACCACCGTAAAGCCGCTTCGACCCGTTCTGTTTCTAATAATTTCTGGGTTAATTTTTGCAGTTCACCGGGGGTTAATAACGACCCCATAATCGTATCGGAGACTCGTTTGGCCAAGCGTTCTTGGTTGCGGGGAATTAAACCGGGCGTAAAGGGGACGCGATAATTGCCAATTTTCCAGGCACGATAGGGGCGAAACAACATTTGAATGGCCACATCGTTGGTAAAGTAGCCAATAATCCCCCCCGCGATCGGTGGTAAACCGAGGGGTAGCCAGTGAGTAACTTGGGCTAGATCCATCATCCTGTACGTTATTTTAAATAACCCAAAAACGACTCAAAACACTTTTCTTAAAGCCCTTAGCTCTTATTAAAGCTTTGATTTTTGAGCCACTAAGACCCCCATTAATCCCCCGGCGATCCCATAGTGAACGACCTGGGAAAACCCCGCCGCTTTAGCCAGTTGAATTTGTTCGGGGCCAGGGGGAAAACGCTCTAAACTGGGGAAAATATAGGCGTATTCCTCGGTCACTTGGAAGTAGTTAGCCGTAGGAACCACAATATTGGCTAAATACCAACGTTGAAAGGCTTTCATCCAGACCTGGGAAGGATGATTAAAGTCGAGGATGGCGACCTTAGCCCCCTTTTTTAAGACCCGGTGCAGTTCGGCTAGGGCTTGGGGAATATGGGGAACGTTGCGGAGTCCATACCCCATGGTAGCACTGTCAAAGGTCTGGTCAGCAAAGGGTAATTCGAGAGCATTCCCCTGGAGCCATTGGATATTCTGTTGGGGATATTGGCGTTGATGACGGGCTTGGGCGATCGCCAGTTGTTGCGGGGAAAAGTCGAGACCAAAGACTTGACCCTGGGAACCGACCCGTTGGCCGAGGAGAAAGGCTAAATCCCCACTGCCACAGCACACATCGAGGGCCGTATGACCCGCTTGGCAACCACTCCACTTCACCGCCATTTTTTTCCAGACCCGGTGTTGTCCCAGACTTAACCAGGTATTCAGGTCATCATAAACCGGTGCAATCCGGTCAAAAATCGCTTGAATTTCGGAGGGGGAATGAGCGGGCATAGGGACAGACCAGACCAGGAACCGTTAATGAACCCTTTTATTATCCAGGGGGAAGGGTCGTTCAAACACCGTCAGAGGCTTTTAGCTTTTGGTGAAACTGAGGCCATTTTCCGCTCCATACCGTTCCATAAAGCGCATAAACCGTTCCCACTCGGTCTGGGAATTGAGGATCAGCACCGCTTCGATCGCCGTTGGCCGACCATTGACAAATTTACCTTTCACTTCCCGGCTGACAATTTCCCCCTCTTCATCCACCAGATACATTCCCGTAATTTCATCGTTGCGATCATTGCCCAGGATCGTCGGATTTTCAAAATAAAAGCGGGCCGTGCCGGATTGACCGGAGCGAGAACGGGTGAGGCGAACTTCAGGAATGACGGTTTCTTTGATACCTTGAGAAAATCGGATTTCGGCCATGGTGGGGATGGTTAACCTTACAATTGCAATAACTCTTAATCATCTCACATAATGCAGGACAGCCAACGGTGCTTTGGTGATGGAACTCCTTGAAGTACAAACCCATAGACTCCTGAAGGAGTGGCTACGTCATCATGCCCCGGCCAGTTGGCCCCATGCTCTGACCCTGGGACGCTGGACAGCCCTGGCCCTACGCTTAGAAAAAACCCTGCTGGTGCAAACGGGAACCCTACCGAGGCGATATAGTTCAGCCTACCTATTACCCCTGTTACTCTGGTCGGAACCTTGGCAAGTCGTGGTCACCCCAGAACGGCAACGTCAGTTACAGGAGCAAGAAATTCCAGCCCTACAGGATTGGTTACAGGGACGGGAAGAAGCTTATGCCGTCAAAATTCTGTCTGAGCTAAATATTTTGACCCCTAGGCAATGGTTTGAGACCCAAGCTCCCTTAACCACCCTCATTGAACAGGCGGATTATGTGGAGGATTGGGCCAGGGATTACGGCAGTTATCGGTTACAGGAAGCGGATTGGCAAGGTTGGCAACAGGTTTCTCCCGCCTTAGCAGAGACAATTCGCAATGCCAAAATTAAGTTAACGAAGGCTTTTTTTTCGCGCCCGGTAAATCCCTACAATTATTATCTCCTGACGGCGGAGGAACAACAGATTTTAGAAGGGTTACTTCATCCCCTCAATCAGGCTCAAGAGATAGCTCCAGTTTTTGCTCAGTTTTGGCAGGCTTGGCAAACCCAACCGGATAATTATTTACTGTGGGCCCAGTTAGAACGCGATCGCGGCCAGTTTTGTTTACAGTTAAGCCCCATTGATTTAAAAGCTTTTTTAGCTCCCTATTGGCGATCGCCTTTGATTTTACTAGGGGGATTTTTAGATACCCAAAAAGAGGCGACCCTTTATCGGCAAAATTTAGGCTTAGGGGAATTGCTTTGTTTAAAATTCACCCCCAATCGTCAGACGGAATCTATCCAGGTGTATTTACCCGATGGGCTACCCTTACCCAATACCCCAGAATTTAAAGGCGTTTTATTTTTACACATTCAGCGTTTAATTCAAGCCAGTTTATCCCTGCCTCTGACCATTGTAATTTTAATTGATGATTTGCCGTTAAAATTACCCTTGGCAACCCAACTCGCGGCAGAATTTGGCACCAGGGTTAAAGTAGAACAAACCCAGCTTAAAGAAGGCAGTATATTAATCAGTAGTTGGTCATTTTGGTGTCAATATCAAAGTCAATTACCGACTCCCCATTTGCTCATTTTAGGGACATTACCGTTACCTTCGTTGGAACATCCCCTAGTAGCCAGCCGGGTGAATTATTGCAAACGTCATCGTCAGGATTGGTTTCGCCATTATCTATTACCCACCGCCCTTAAAGCTCTCCAACAGGCCGTGATGCCTCTACGGGAAAACCAAGGGGCGATCGCCATTTTTGATGCCAGGGTCAATTCCCGGAGTTATAGTCCCCAAATTTTAGGAGCCTTAGAACCCTACGCCAAAAGTAATTATATTGATCCCCTCTGGTTTTGTTAAAATCAGGATACTGACCCCCTGGGCATCCCCCCTCCTGCGATGATCGTCACCTCTGAACGCCTCGTTTCTTCCCCGGCTGAACCTTCAGCTTCCCCTGATATTGTTTACCCCTGTTCCGACGGAGACCCCTTGGCCGAAACGCAACAGCACGTCCTCGCGATTTTAATGACCCTCGGTTTACTGCGCTTGTATCTACAGGATCAGCCCGCCGTCGTCTTTGCCGATCAATTTTTTTATTACATTGAACATAATCCCAGGGCGAGAGTTGCTCCCGATGTGATGGTCGTGTTTGATATTCCGAAAAAGCTTTACGGCAATTACAAATTGTGGGAAGGGAAGCAGACCCCGGCGATTATTTTAGAAGTCACCTCTGCCGGTACAAAAGAAACGGATTGGGGTTTCAAAAAGACCCTTTATGAGCAGTTAGGTGTGGGGGAATATTGGTTATTTGATCCCTATGGGGAATGGATTCCAGAACAGTTAACGGGGTATCGGTTAAATGAGGAGGGATATTATCAACGGATCACGGATAGTTGTAGCCAGGTATTGCAATTAAAATT
>JAYKIP010000095.1:0-3287 GCA_035286205.1 Merismopediaceae cyanobacterium | reverse complement strand
TACCTTTTAGTGTAGAATATTTTTTCGAGAAAAAAACGCTCTTAATCTTTTTTTAAGATTTCAGTCTTGACAAAAATTCATTAAATTTCGTAAAGAAAACTAAGTTAACTTTTTTACATCATTCCCCAGAAAATATCATAGATTCTCCAGGAAAAAAAGGGGCAAGCCTTGATATTCACTCCCCCGCAATCCTATCTCTACTTTTGGGTAAATCCCTTTGACCCGTAGAAGTTTATTTTTCAAACCCAGGGAACAATAAAAACATGGGTTATCTTATCCCCCCGCCCCCCTTTGAAAGGGGGAGCAAGCAACAAGTTAACGGTTTCAAGCTCCCTTTACCCAGCGATCTCGTACACATTGGTCATCAAATTCTTTCGATCTCTTTTACCAAGAACCCAATCAATTAATGGTAACAAGTCCCCCTTACTAAAGAGAATTTAGGGGGATAAACTCCTAAACACGAATAAGAGAAATTTAGGGAAATCAAGTTCAAAAAGAAACCAACCAATTAACGGTAACAAGTCCCCCTTTTTAAGGGGGATTTAGGGGGATAAACCTAAAGAAACATTCAGGGGAATAAAATCCCAACTTCAGAATCCTTCCTCAAGCCGTTTGTAAAACCCCTCCTCGAACGCCTTCCGTATTGTCGCCGGCCTTAGGAGCTAAATATTTATTGATTAACTGAACTAATGCCTGGGGTTCCGGCGGTTTACTAATAAAATCATTGGCTCCCACCAACTTAGCGCGAGTTCGATCAATCACATTATCCTGAGCCGTCAAAATAATGATTGGCGTTTGTCCAAACACGGGGGTTTCCCGCAAGAATTTACAAATGCTGTAGCCATTAGCATTGGGCATATTGAGATCCAATAAAATCAGATCGGGCTTATGTTCAATTAACTGGGCAAACCCGGCCATCGGTTCAGGAATGCTTAATACTTGAAAACCGGCAGGCCCCAGAATACTTTTTAAGTTGTGAATCACAATCGGACTGTCATCAATGCAAGCCACCAGAAATTGACCAGACCGGGAAACCGGTATTGTGTTGCTCTGGGTTTCTGCGGGTGTTGTCCCTGGCGTTGCCGAAGCCGTTCCACTAGCGGGACGGGTTGACACCGTGGCCGCTGGAGTCGCCACCGTTTTCTGCATTTCTTCCACAGGAGCCGGTAGATCGGGAATGGTTTGGAAAGTAATTAATTCTTTGTCCTGCCAACTCAACAGCGATCGCATCACCTTGGGAATCGGTTGTTTCAGTTGTAGGGCCACATCCCAAACCGAAAATTGTCCGTTGAGATAACGCTGTACCGCCGGATTATTTAAAGTATTGCCCTTTGCCGTTAACACGGGAGAGAAACTAGGACGGTATTGATCTAAGCCCGCCTGATGCCATTCCTGACGTAACAATTCCGCTTCCCGGATGTCGGGGTGCACTTCCGTCGCTGACAGACTGAGGAAATAGGAAAAGGTTGATTTTTGGCGATCGCAGGGAACCCAATTCACTTCAATATTCTGGGTTAAAGCCAACTCATACCAACATTCCGAGGCGATCGCGCTAATCACGTGCTTGGCCTGTTCCAGGGTTAAATGCTTCTTGCTAATGCCCTGATAGAGAAAATCGTATTCCCAGGGTTGACTATTTAAAATAGCTGTTGGCTGAGTCCAGGTCGCACAATGCTGAAACGTGGCCCGCTTCCACCGCCGCATCCGATGTTCACTATCCGTCACATACTGTAAACGGCCCGACAGGAGGAAAATCGTCATGGGAATACCGGCATGGGTAATCGCTAACTCGCCGGTTGCCTTCTCCTGGCCTAGACGGTCTAATTCCTCTCTCAGGTAGGTCAAAATGTCAGAGGGTGAAATATTCATAGCAAAACCTATAACGAAGGACGTATCCAAGTAAATGGCAACAATCTAAATCGGGAACAGCGATCGCTTTTTTTGGGCCTCGATCATGAGGTTCTCAGGCTCACAATTCTGACGGAATCGCCGGGTCAGCACCTCCTAAAATCCCTGGAATTACAGTGCTAGACAGTCAAGTAAAGAAATGTAAAAAAATGTAAGAAATGTAAAATAAATCTTGTAAAAACCCCAGAAAAAACGATGACTTCAAGCTAAAGATGAAGCTCCGTAATAATAGATCCCACCGGTCATCAGGTATTTAGACCTAGCTAAAACCTGTTATTTAATCTCTAGCCTTATCCTAGAGGAATCCATTCGGGATGACGCAATTTTGATAGAAAACTTCACAAATTTTCCAGAATTGAGTAAATTTTCGGAAAATCGCTTTTTTTCTTGTCTCAGTGATCGTGGATTTTTTCTCTACGGGAAGCTGTCCCGTCCGCACGAAACCAACTTAAGTATTTACCCTGATTTTGACCAAAGCCTAGGAGGGCATCCACCGGCCCTCGCAACCGCTTAACGGCACCTTTAGCCCCTGGAGGGTGGGGATGGGCTTGTTAGGTGTTCAACTGGAGGGATAAGCTAAACAAGACTCATTAAAAAACAACCACAAAAAATCTTTGGAGAGAGAATGACGGACTCAAGTGCCCTACCCTATCTATTGCGTGTCGCTCGCGGTGAAATCGTAGAACGTCCCCCGGTCTGGATGATGCGCCAGGCAGGACGTTACATGAAGGTGTATCGAGATTTACGGGATCAATACCCCAGCTTTCGGGAACGTTCAGAGAATCCGGATTTGGCGATCGAAATTTCTCTACAGCCCTGGCGTGCCTTTCAGCCCGATGGGGTGATTATGTTTTCCGATATTTTAACCCCTTTGCCGGGGATTGGCATTCCCTTTGACATTATTGAAAGTAAGGGGCCGATCATTGACCCGCCGATTCGCACCCAGGCCCAGGTGGATCAATTAACCCCCTTTGATCCGGCAACCTCTTTACCCTTTATTAAAACCATTCTGCAAACCCTACGGCAGGAAGTGGGCAATCAATCCACCGTCTTAGGATTTGTGGGATCGCCCTGGACGTTGGCCGCCTATGCCGTTGAAGGCAAAAGTTCCAAGGATTATAAAGTCATTAAACAAATGGCTTTTTCGGAACCGGCGATTCTCCACAGCTTTTTAAGTAAGTTGGCCGATGCGATCGCCATCTATGTGCGGTATCAAATTGATTGCGGGGCCCAGGTGGTGCAATTATTTGACTCCTGGGCGGGTCAACTCAGTCCCCAGGATTACGATACCTTTGCCTTACCCTATCAACAACAGGTCATCCGCCAAGTGAAGGCAACCCATCCGGATACCCCGTTAATCCTTTACATTAGCGGCAGTG
>JAYKIP010000094.1:0-7417 GCA_035286205.1 Merismopediaceae cyanobacterium | reverse complement strand
TCCTGGGCGGGTCAACTCAGTCCCCAGGATTACGATACCTTTGCCTTACCCTATCAACAACAGGTCATCCGCCAAGTGAAGGCAACCCATCCGGATACCCCGTTAATCCTTTACATTAGCGGCAGTGCCGGGGTGTTAGAGCGCATGGGGAAATCCGGGGTAGATATTGTCAGTGTAGATTGGACAGTGGATATGGCCGATGCCCGTCAACGCCTTGGCAGAGCCATGAAAGTCCAGGGTAATATTGATCCCGGTGTATTGTTCGGTTCCCATTCGTTTATCAAAGAGCGCATTTTAGACACGATTCGCAAAGCCGGGAAAGGGGGACACATCCTCAATCTGGGCCATGGTGTCCTCGTCGGTACCCCGGAAGATAACGTGCGGTGTTTCTTTGAAACGGCCAAACAGGCTGATCAGTGGCTCTAAGCGTCGGTCGGCTCTCATCTTGGGGGATTAGATGACGGAGGTTTACACGATCGCCCAGGGAAAGCTTCTCCCTTGATTTATCGTCCTTTTGCGGTTACTATCTCCCAAGACTCGACGATCCAAGGGGTCACCGGCGATCGCCGAGTTTAAACAACGCTGTATTGGATTGACGTTGAGCCTTCCGGGGTTCATCCCTGTCTAAAGACGACAGCATTACTCAACCCCTCACCCTAGGAGCCATAATGTTCAAATTTTATGGATTCGTCCTGACTTTTATTGCCCTGCTATTGACGGCGGGCCCTGCCTGGGCGGGAAAATTGGTTTCCTGGCGATTTGAATCGGGTCAAAATCGTTTACTGTTCTACACCGATAGTGCGGTACAACCCACCGCCCAACTCATTCCCAATCCGACCCGCATCGTCGTAGATTTACCTAACGTTACCCTGGGTCGGCCAACGGTGAATCAACCCATTGGCGGGACAATCAGTAATTTGCGAGTGGCTCAATTTGATGCCTATACGACCCGTTTGGTCATTGAACTGGCACCGGGTTATACGGTCGATCCCCAAAAAGTCGTGGTTAAAGGTCGAACAGCAACCCAATGGGAAGTGGTGTTACCGCCGCCTCAATACGGTGCGCCCCCGAATCCGACCCCCCAAAATTCAACGCCCCAATCCTTTCAGCCCTCTCGTTCCAATACGGCTAGTCGCTCGCCGGTGGGGGATGTCTTGCAGGTTACGCCCAATGGCATCGTTGTCCGCTTAGACCGCAATGGCAACAATAGTGATATTGATAGCTCACGGAGTAATGACGGGCAAATCATCACCTTTCGCCTACCGGGGGCGACCCTCCCAAAGTCCTTAGCGGGCCAGACCTTCGCCATTAATCAATATGGTGTCGGCGATCTGCAATTTATTGCCGAGTCTGGTAACCCGCAAATTCGCTTAAGTGTTAATCCCAGTAGTCCCACCTGGCAGGCTTCCTACAGTCGCTTGGGGGGACTCGTCCTGTTACCGAGGGGAGGGATGCGTTCCCTGGAAGGGCTAACCCCTCCACCCAGTACCGGCCAATCCCTGGGGCAAACGGTGTTGACAGCCAATGGTTCCGGTAATTCCCCAAATTTTGCGGGAGCCAGGGTCACTCGTTTGGAACTCACCCGTGATAATCGTCAGTTAGTCATCCAAGGCGATCGCCCCCTTCAGGCCAGGGGAAGCCTCAACCGTTTATCGGGGGATTACGAGATCCGCATTGATAACGCCCAACTCCAGCCCAACCTGCCGGCCCCCCAGATGGGTAACAACAGCCCCATTTACCAACTGCGATTACGTCAGGAAGGCAATACCGTCGTCATTGCGGTGCAACCCTCAGCCGGTAGCCGTTTTGGAAATTTGATTACCGGTGGTGATGGGCGCATTGGCCTAGAGTTATTTCCGGGATTTGGGGGCAATGTGGGATCACGTCCCCCTCGCATGATCGTGACACCGAGTAATCCGGGGGGGAACAGTGGTGGGATTCCCCTGCAAATTATCTCCCCCCCGCCTGGCAGTTTTCCCCGTATGGGTAGCACACTCCCCCCTCGTCGTCCCTTTCCCAGTAATAATTTCCCCAGCAATAACTTTCCTAGCACGAGTCTCCCCAGCACCAATTTTCCGCGTCCTACTCGCGGGCGAAGGTTAATCTTCATTGATCCCGGTCACGGCGGAAAGGATCCGGGGGCGATCGGCTTGAATGGCATTCAAGAAAAAGATGTGATTTTACCGATTTCCCAGTATGTGGCGAGTTATTTGGAACAACAGGGGATGCAGGTAATCATGGCCCGTAACGCTGATTATTTCGTGAGTTTGCAGGGACGTACAGATATGGCCAATCGGGCCAATGCGGATCTGTTTGTCAGTATTCACGCCAATTCCATGGGGGCCAGCCGTCCGGATGTCAGTGGTTTAGAAGTTTATTATTTCGGCGATCGCGGTTTATCCGATGCCATTCACCGCAGTATTGTCAGAAGTGTAGAGGTACGCGACCGGGGCGTTAGACGCGCCAGATTTTATGTGTTGCGTCATAGTCGAATGCCCTCAACCCTGGTGGAAGTCGGTTTTGTGACGGGTTACGATGATGCCGACAAATTAATCAATCCCAGTTATCAACAACAAATGGCCCAGGCGATCGCTCGTGGCATTCTGGATTATCTTCAGGGTAATTAACCGTCCGTCACCAAAGGTCACAAAAATTTGGCAGAGAAGAGTCACAAAATTAATTTAAGAGAGATAGCTCCGTCTATAGTAAAGGCTTTCCCGGAACTAAACCGCCGGGCCAAAGTCAAAAAAAAGACTGATAAATGTCACTGTCTGGGTTTGTTATCGCAAAGTCAAGAAATATTGCAAGATAGGATGACAGAAACTTTACTTCCCTAGGCATTCGTGTTTCAATTATCAGCATCTTTTGCTAAATTTTGCCTTTTATGAGACAAGCTCAGTCTAGCCGTATAGGCATTTTTGATAGTGGTGTGGGTGGTTTAACCGTATTAAGAGAGCTTTATCGCCAACTTCCCCAGGAATCGGTTCTCTATTTTGCGGACACAGCTAGACTGCCTTATGGAACAAGAACAACCCAGGAAATTATCCATTACGTCCGGGAGATCATGACCTGGATGATGGCCGAGGAGGTCAAGATGGTGATTATGGCCTGTAACACCAGTTCGGCCTTAGCCTTGGATATTGTGCGAGAGGAATTTAAAGTCCCCACCCTGGGGGTGATTTTACCGGGGGCTAGGGCGGCCGTGCGTAAGGGAAAACGCATTGGGGTGATTTCTACCCCGGCAACGGCTAACAGTAATGCCTACCGGAACGCGATCCAGGAGATTGATCCGCAAGCAGAAGTGTGGCAAGTGGCCTGTCCTGAGTTTGTCCCTCTGATTGAGCAAAATCGTATCCACGATCCCTACACCTATAAAGTCGTCCGACGCTATCTGCAACCCCTGATTGATGCCGGCATTGATGTTCTGGTCTTTGGATGTACCCATTACCAACACTTAACCCCCATTCTTCAGGAAATTCTCCCCCCGACGATTCAGTTAGTTGACCCGGCCCGTTATGTGGTCAAGGCCGCGGCCAAGGAGTTAGAAGTGCTGGGGTTAACCAATGGTCAAATGTCCTTAGCCACCTTTTTTGGTGTAAGTGGTTGCCCGGAAACCTTTAGAAGCCTTTCGCAACAGTGGTTAGGATTTTATCCCCAGGTGGAGAGAATTCACTTACCGGTTGTCCTGCCTTCCACCCTACGGCGATCGCCGGTTTTGCCCAGTGAATCCCTAGAAGAAGCCTTAGAATAGCCGGACGGCCCCGGCAAGTTAAAGATTTGTGTCTCAAATTCCTGTCCCAACTTGTCAGGGGGGTCGCTTTCCTGTTATGATAGCAGGTCTGATTCTGAGATCACCTATCTATTTATCGTTATAATTCAGTTCTGACGTAACCATCGTGGCGAATACCAAGTCTGCGCTCAAGCGTATTGCAATTACGGAACGTAACCGACTGCGTAATAAATCCTATAAGTCGGCCATCAAAACCTTGATGAAGAAAACCTTATTGTCGGTCGAAAGCTACGCGGCTAATCCCAACGATGAAGCCCTGGCGGTGGTTAATCAAAATGTAGCCAGTGCCTACAGCAAAATTGATAAAGCCGTGAAAAAGCACGTCCTTCATCGCAATAATGGAGCAAGAAAAAAAGCTCGCCTCGCTAAAGCCTTAAAACAAGTGACCTCTACGGCGGCCTAAATTGTTGGGTTGACCGGCGGGTTCACGCTTTAGGAAACGGTTCTCTGGCCTTCCCTCCCTTGCCCCTTTCGGTGTGGAAACACTCAATGTCGTTAAATGCGGTTAATTGATACCCACGTTCACCTTAACTTCGAGGTCTTCCAGACTGAACTTACTGCTTTACGCGATCGTTGGCAGGCCGCTGGTGTGGTGCATTTAGTCCATGCCTGTGTGGAGCCGAGCGATTTTCCTCAGATACAGTCCCTGGCGAATCAGTTTCAGGAACTGTCTTTTGCTGTCGGTTTACATCCCCTTGATGCGGACAAATGGACGGACAGCATGGGCCCACAGATCCGAGCGGCCGCGCTATCCGATGCTAGGGTGGTGGCCCTGGGGGAAATGGGTCTAGATTTCTTTAAGGCGGATAATCACGATTGGCAAAAGCAGGTTTTTACGGAGCAGTTAAAGCTGGCCCAGGAGCTAGATAAACCCGTGATTATTCACTGTCGGGAGGCGGCGATCGCCATGCGTGAACTATTAAGCCAATTTATCCAGGAACGGGGCCCTCTGCGGGGGGTCATGCACTGTTGGGGGGGGACTCCCGAAGAAACCCAATGGTTTTTAGACCTGGGATTCTATATCAGTTTTAGTGGGGTCGTCACCTTTAAAAAAGCGGAAGCGGTGCAGGCCAGTGCCCAGTTAGTTCCCGATGACCGCCTACTGATTGAAACCGATTGTCCCTTTTTAGCCCCAGTCCCCCAACGCGGTAAACGCAATGAACCTTCCTACGTTCGTTATGTGGCGGAGGCGATCGCCAACCTGAGAAAGGTTTCCCTAGAACACCTTGCCGAGCAAACCACCCGTAATGCCTGTGACCTCTTTCACTTAACCCTGTGAACCTTCCCCAAACCGGCTAGAAGCCAGTCCCTCCCATACCTCTCCGATGATCTGGGTTTCCTTCCCGTCCTGCGGCGGAGTCCTCTTAACCTCCCTTGATTTCCTAACCTCTGCGAGCTTTAAACAGAATGACGACTAACCTGACGGCCAACAGTCTCCTCCCTGACTTAATCGAAATTCAACATTCCAGTTTTCGCTGGTTTCTTGAAGAAGGGTTGATCGAAGAACTTAACAGCTTCTCACCGATTACGGACTATACCGGGAAGTTGGAATTGCACTTTTTGGGTAAAGACTACAAGCTCAAGGAGCCAAAATACAACGTAGATGAAGCCAAACGTCGGGATGCCAGTTATTCCGTGCAGATGTTTGTGCCAACTCGTTTAATTAATAAGGAAACCGGAGAAATTAAGGAGCAGGAAGTTTTTATTGGGGATCTGCCCCTGATGACCGAGCGGGGAACCTTCATTATTAACGGGGCCGAACGGGTGATCGTGAACCAAATTGTGCGATCGCCGGGGGTTTATTACAAAAAAGAATTGGATAAAAACGGTCGTCGTACCTATTCCGCCTCTTTGATTCCCAACCGGGGAGCCTGGTTAAAATTTGAAACCGACAAAAACGGTTTGGTGTGGGTACGCATTGACAAAACCCGCAAATTATCCGCGCAAGTGTTACTGAAGGCGATCGGTCTCAGTGATAACGAAATTTTGGACTCCCTCCGTCACCCCGAATTTTATCAAAAGACCCTCGACAAAGAAGGCAATCCCAGCGAAGAGGAAGCCTTAATTGAACTCTACAAAAAATTACGGCCAGGGGAACCCCCCACCGTCAATGGCGGCCAGCAATTACTGGATTCTCGTTTCTTTGACCCCAAACGCTATGACCTAGGGCGGGTCGGTCGCTATAAACTCAACAAAAAATTACGCCTAACGGAACCGGATACCACCCGCGTTTTAACCCCCAAAGATATTCTGGCGGCCATTGATTATCTGGTGAACCTGGAATTTGATATTGGAAGCACTGACGACATTGACCACCTCGGCAACCGTCGGGTGCGTTCCGTCGGAGAATTATTACAAAACCAAATTCGGGTTGGGTTAAACCGACTAGAGCGGATCATTCGGGAACGGATGACAGTCACTGAATCGGATCAACTGACCCCTGCCTCCCTGGTCAATCCCAAACCCCTGGTAGCAGCAATTAAGGAATTTTTCGGTTCTTCCCAACTCTCTCAGTTCATGGATCAAACCAATCCCCTGGCAGAGCTAACCCATAAACGGCGGATCTCGGCCCTGGGTCCGGGCGGTTTAACGCGGGAACGAGCCGGTTTTGCAGTACGGGATATTCACCCCTCGCACCATGGACGGATTTGCCCTGTAGAAACCCCTGAAGGCCCGAACGCTGGTCTGATTGGCTCTTTAGCCACCTATGCGCGGGTCAACTCCTACGGGTTTATTGAAACGCCCTACTACAAAGTGGAAAATGGTCGGGTGCGTCGAGATTTGGCCCCGGTCTATTTAACCGCCGACGAAGAAGATGATATGCGCGTGGCTCCTGGGGATATTTCCACTGATCCGGAGGGGCATATCCTAGGGGAAGCGGTTCCCATTCGTTACCGTCAAGAATTTTCGACCACCACCCCCGAACAGGTAGATTATGTGGCGGTTTCGCCGGTGCAGATCGTTTCGGTAGCGACTTCCATGATTCCTTTCTTGGAACATGATGATGCGAACCGGGCCCTGATGGGATCTAATATGCAACGTCAAGCGGTTCCCCTCTTGCGCCCAGAGCGTGCCCTAGTCGGTACCGGGTTGGAAGCCCAGGCGGCCCGGGACTCTGGGATGGTCATTGTTTCGCGTACACATGGCGTAGTGACCTATGTGGATGCAACGGTGATTCAAGTGCAATCCAAAGATCCGGCTAACCCGGATGCACCAGGAACCCTGTTGAACTACGAACTCCAAAAATACCAACGGTCTAACCAGGACACCTGTTTAAACCAACGGCCCCTGGTTTATGTGGGGGAAGATGTCGTACCGGGTCAAATTTTGGCCGATGGTTCGGCAACGGAAGGCGGTGAATTAGCCCTGGGACAAAATATTCTGGTGGCCTATATGCCCTGGGAAGGCTACAACTACGAAGATGCCATTTTGATTAGTGAACGCCTAGTGGCCCAGGATGTCTATACCACGATTCACGTGGAAAAATTCGAGATTGAAGCCCGGCAAACCAAACTGGGCCCCGAAGAAATTACCCGGGAAATTCCCAACGTCGGGGAAGATTCTCTGCGGAACCTCGATGAACACGGCATTATCCGCATTGGGGCTTGGGTTGAATCCGGGGATATT
>JAYKIP010000093.1:0-5776 GCA_035286205.1 Merismopediaceae cyanobacterium | reverse complement strand
GTGGTTTTACCGACCTGGCGCGGGGCGTGGATAACAAAATAGTTTTGCTGTTGAATTAACGGTAAAAGTTCCGGCAGTCTCGCGGTGGGCGGGAGCATATAGTGAATATCGGCTTTGCAGGGGCCGGCGGTATTAAACCATTTAGGCATGATGACAGTAATCCAAAGTGGGGGTTAACTTGAGCTTGCTACCACAGACGAATGGGAATCTCTTCCAACAGTTGAGGGGAGTCTTAAAAAAAGCCGAGTTCCATACCGCCCAGTAAAATAAATCCTAACCACACATTTTGACCAAACATGGCTCCGTAGGCTGTCGGGGGAATATCGGGTTGACTGAGGCGAATATATTGGATAACCCATCCCACAACGGCGATCGCCAGGCTAATCCAATAAACCGGATTTAAGGCCAGCAGTGTTCCCAGATAAATAAACAGAGCAATGGTCAGGGCAAAAAAGACCCCGATCACCTCCCCGGCATAGCGACCAAAGAAAATCGCACTGGATTTCACCCCAATTCGCCGGTCATCTTCCCGATCCGCCAGGGCATAAATTGTATCGAACCCTAATGTCCAAACCACTGTGGCCCCCCACAATACCCAGGTGGCCGGTTCAAGCTGTCCTGTCACGGCTGTCCAACTAATTAACACCGCAAATCCCCAGGCGAGAGATAACACCAACTGGGGAACCGGAAACACCCGTTTAGCCAAGGGATAACCAATAATCACCGGCACCGCCGCCCCACAAAGCCAAAAACTTAAGGGATTCAAATAGAAAGCTAATCCTGCCGAACATCCCAAAGCCATGATCGCCACGCCAATCCCCACCTGTACCGACAACTGGCGGGCCGCGATCGGTCGAGTTTTGGTGCGTTCCACCTGGGGATCAATATCCCGATCCCAAAGATCATTCACCACACAGCCCAAGCCACTGGTCGCTAAGGTTCCCAAGGCAATAATGCCGAGTAGGGGTAAGGGGGGATTTCCCTGGGTCGCTAACACCACTGCCCAGAGGGCCGGGATCATCAAAATTAACCGTCCTGCTGGTTTATGCCACCGTAGGAGTCGCAGGATTGTTAACCAGGTTGGTTCATTAACGGCATTCATGGCGATCGCTTCAAGCCTAAGTAAAGATAAAACAGGAAAACACCGCTCAGAGGAAGACGGCCTTGCTCCTAAGCCTAACATCTTGGCCAACCAACCATCTGTTAAAATGGGGAGCGTTAAAAAGCCTAGCCCATCGTCTTTTCCGCAACCACCGGACGCTTGATTGTGACGGTTAGGAAGCTTCTTTGGACGGCAAGGGGAGAAAAGAGAGTTTCATGGTTCGCCAGTTCTGTTGGTGAATGATTCTCATGTTTGAAAGTCTCCCATCGAAAACTATTGTGTTATTCAGTATCGCTGGAATTTCTCCTGAATCGGCTTGCTGAGACTTGGTCTTCGGAAATCTCGTAACCTTAGAACCTTGATGGAGTAAACCTTTAACCGATGCTTGTTCCTCTTTTAGATTGACGACATTCAAGGGTGATTTTTTGGCGATTATTTCACAATGGGGTAATATGTAAAGGTTCCGTTTTACACTCCCCTATAGAACTCCTTCTAAAGGCGTTGTTTTGTAATCCTTCGTTAAGAACACTAGACTTAACGCTTTTTAGGAAACTCCATTGCCAAAGAAGGGCAGCAATAGCGAGTTGATGGATTTGTCCCTTCACTATACTCTTGAATTCTGAGATTACCTATGGAACTTAAATCATTAGCTCAAACATTCGCCGTTTTAACCATCCTGGAACCAACTTCCAAGATCTGTCAACTGACAGCAAAACTGGCTACAGCCGGAACAACAACGGAAGAAAACGATAGTGATGTTATCAAGGAAATCAAAGCGAGTCTGCCTGAGTTGGAAAAGGAATTGAAAGGACTGAAAGAAACAAAGCTGAAATCAATGGAAAAACTTCTCACGAAGATCCTGACCCCGGATAACTAATAAAGTTGGCTCATGGCCTTCGCTAGGGAGGTTAGCACCGAACTTTGTCACCTTAACTCAACATTCCGCAAACACTCTCTAAGCCCAGACTTATTTCCTTATCAATGCAATATGTGCTAGTTCGTGTCTTCTTGACTCGCTAGTATTGTTTTTGTTCTGTGATTAGTAGGGTGATTTCGGAATGTTGAAATAATTTTTAAAGCGAAATTATTTGTTTCAGTGCTTGTTAAGCAACTAGGGCTACAGAAGAGGATTCATAGCAACAGCACCTAACCTCATCAATTCCAGTTGTTGAACTGCGTATCTTTGGGGTCTGGGTTAAGAGAAAATCCCGACGGGTTCCAAACCCTTTAAGATTGATTAACGTTCCCCCAGTGGCTTTAAACCGTTGCCTAAGTTATCCATGTCTATGTTAACCCCCCAAGCTGTTTTAGATGTTCTGCGCCCCGTCCAAGACCCCGAACTGCAAAAAAGTCTCGTTGAACTGAATATGATTCGTCAGGTGGCGATCGCCGGGGGAACCGTTAGTTTTACCCTGGTGTTGACAACTCCCGCCTGTCCCCTCCGGGAATTTATTGTTGAAGATTGTCAAAAAGCCGTGAAAACCTTACCGGGGGTCGAAAAGGTGGAAGTGACCGTGACGGCAGAAACCCCCCAACAAAAAGCGTTACCGGATCGCACCTCCGTCGAAAAAGTGAAAAATATTGTGGCCATCTCTAGCGGTAAAGGCGGTGTCGGCAAAAGCACCGTGGCCGTGAATGTGGCCGTAGCCCTCGCTAAAACCGGAGCCAAGGTCGGTCTCCTCGATGCCGATATTTATGGCCCCAATGCCCCCACCATGCTGGGTTTAACGGCGGCGGAAGTCAAAGTACAGAAAGATGCCCAGGGCGATATTTTGGAACCGGCCTTTAACTATGGGGTGAAAATGGTCTCCATGGGTTTTTTAATTGATCCCGATCAACCAGTCATTTGGCGCGGCCCCATGCTCAACGGCATTATTCGTCAATTCCTCTATCAAGTGGCCTGGGGGGATTTAGATTACCTGATTGTGGATATGCCCCCAGGCACCGGGGATGCTCAGTTAACCCTCACCCAAGCTGTCCCCATGGCCGGAGCCGTGATTGTTACCACCCCACAAACCGTTTCTCTCCTCGATGCGCGGCGGGGCTTAAAAATGTTTCAACAAATGGGGGTTAAGGTCTTGGGCATTGTGGAAAACATGAGTTATTTCATTCCCCCGGATTTACCCGATCGCCGGTATGACCTCTTTGGTTCGGGGGGCGGTCAAAAAACGGCCCAGGAATTGCAAATTCCCTTGTTGGGCTGTGTTCCTTTGGAAATTTCCCTACGAGAAGGCGGCGATAGTGGCATTCCCATTGTCATGGCTGACCCCAATTCAGAATCCGCTAAGGCCCTGACCGCGATCGCCCAACAGATTGCCGCCAAGGTTTCCGTGGCCGCCCTAGCCGGTTAACCGTTGATTAACTGTGAATTAACCCCGCACCGTCCTATGAGGGAACCCCTAATCGAACTGAAGGGAATCTCCAAAAGTTTTGGGGATCATACTATCTTGGACAATGTAGATTTAACCCTCTATCAGGGGGAAGCCCTGGTGATTATTGGCCCCTCTGGCACCGGAAAATCCACCATTTTGCGGATTATTGCCGGGTTATTATTACCCGATCAGGGAGAAATTTGGATTAAAGGTCAAAAACGTCAGGGTCTGGTGGAAGAGGGGGATGATCCGATTCGTATTACCCTGGTGTTTCAGCAGTCGGCTCTCTTTGATTCCCTGACGGTGGGGGAAAATGTCGGTTTTCTCCTCTACGAACATTCCCAACTTCCCAAAGAGACCATTGCTGACCTAGTACGCCAGAAATTGACCCTGGTGGGCCTCGACGACATCAGCGATCGCTACCCCGCCCAACTGTCGGGAGGAATGCGGAAACGGGTCAGTTTTGCGCGGGCCATTATGACCAATCCGGAAAATGCCGACGATAACCCGGAAATTATTCTCTACGATGAACCGACGGCGGGCCTAGACCCCATTGCTTCAACGGTAATCGAAGATTTGGTGCGGAGTCTGCAACATTCCCAGGGAGGCTGTAGCACCTACGTCATGGTCAGTCACCAGGGAAGTACCATTCGCCGCACGGCTGACCGGGTATTGTTGTTGTATGAAGGTAAAATTCAATGGGAAGGGCCGGTTGAGGAGATTGACCGCACCGATAACCCATTAATTCGTCAATTTTTTAGTGCCAGTACCCAGGGGCCAATTCGCTTAATGGACTAAGCCAGTTATTTTATGATCCAAGACCTAGAACAACTCCTCACCCTGGCCCAACGGGCCGGAGCCGAAACCGCCGAAGTTTACTATTCTCGCTCCTTGTCCCATCCCGTATTTTTTGAGGCCAATCGTCTCAAACAATTAGAAAGTTCGGAATCCGAAGGCACAGCCCTACGATTATGGCGGAACGGTTGCCCCGGTCTCGCCGTGGCCTATGGCCCCGTTGACCCTCACACCCTCGTCGAAAAGGCGATCGCCCTCTCGGCCTTAAATCCTCCGGAAACCCCAGAAATTAACCGAGGACAAATTCATCGCTTTCCGGCCCTGGGCCAAGCCGTCCCGGTTGAGGACTTAATCACCTTAGGGAAAACGGCGATCGCGGAGTTACGGGCGCATTATCCCGATGTGCTGTGTAGCAGTGAACTGGAATGTGAAGAAGACACCACGATTTTGATGAACACCGAAGGGCTACAGTGTGAGTACCAGGATCTGAGTACCAGCTACTATTTCGGAGTAGAATGGGTTCGCGGTGAAGATTTTTTGGCAGTGTATGACGGAGAATACGGTCGCACCCTGCCCCCGGTTAACGGCGTACTGCAACAAATCCTGCAACGGTTAGCCTGGGCGAAGGACAATGCTTCCACTCCCACCGGCAAACTGCCCATGATCTTTACCCCCAATGCCGCCACCTTACTCTGGGGAACCTTAATTTCTGCCCTTAATGGTCAACGCATCCTTGAAAAATCTTCTCCCTGGAGTGAAAAACAGGGTCAGATCGTCCTCCCCGAAATCTTCACCTTTGCCCAAGACCCCACCTTTGCCCCCCACGATTGTCCCCTAGACGACGAAGGAACCCTCACCCAGTCCTTACCCTTAATTACCCAGGGCCGCATCGAAAATTTCTACCGAGATCGCGCCACCGCCCGAAAATTAGGCTTAACCAGTACCGGCAATGGTTTTCGACCGGGGTTAGGGGGTTATCCCATCCCCAGTTTAGTGAATTGGATTGTGGAACCGGGTCAGGCTGACCTAACGGAACTCATTTCCCAAGTCGAATCCGGTTTACTGATTGATCAATGCTTAGGGGGCGGCCCCGATATTTCGGGAGACTTTGACCTTAACGTTGACCTGGGGTATCGCATCGAAAAAGGGAAGATTGTCGGTCGTGTTAAAGACACGATGATTGCCGGTAATGTTTATCAGGTATTACAGCAAACCCTCGCCCTGGGGAATGACCGCCAATGGAATGGTTCCTGTTATACCCCCTCCCTCTTAATCGAAGGCATTTCCGCCATTAGCTAAATTTGGGCTAAATTTCAGCTACGGCCCGTTCAATCAGACGACGCGCTAGGGTTTGAATGCCCGTGTGTTCATAGTAATTGGTGGACATATCCAGAAAAGCGGCCACGTAGTCCAACTTGTCATCGGCAATTTCCACAAATTGACTGAGGTGGTGGGCAACGGATTGGGGCGTTAAATTGCGAGAGGTCACAAAATCTCTCATCCAGCT
>JAYKIP010000092.1:0-8775 GCA_035286205.1 Merismopediaceae cyanobacterium | reverse complement strand
TTGATAGAAGGCCGCCCCTCCCTGCTCTCGATCCACCAGGGAAATGACCTCTTCCACCTGATAACCCACCGCCCGTAACCGTTCCACTGCCAACATGGCGGATTTGCCGGTGGTGACCACATCTTCTAAAACCACTACTTTTGAACCGGGGAGTAACTCTGGCCCTTCGATATAGGCTTGAGTGCCGTGGCCCTTGGCCTCTTTGCGAATAATCAGGGCCGCTACCGGCTGATTTTCATAAGCGGATACCACACTAACGGCGGTGACCAGGGGATCGGCTCCTAGGGTTAACCCGGCGACGGCAACAGTATCGGATTCTAGCAGGGAAAACAGTAAACGTCCTACGGCTAAGGCTCCCCCGGCGGTTAAGGTGACTTTTTTACCATTGATGTAATAGGAACTGCTTTGGCCGGAGGAGAGGGTAAAATTGCCTTCCTGATACGCTAAGGTGACAAACAATGTTAAAAGGTGTTGACGAACCTCATCCAGGGACGCAGTGGCGAGGGCAGTAGCAGAGGATTGGGTCATATCAATTTTTATAACGAGGGTTAGGATGGCTGAAAATATCTCGCTTACACTAGGGACGGGAGGGACTCTTTCTTTCTTCCCAAAGGTTCCTGTAAACTGGAAGCGACTTTCACTATAAGCCTAGACTGTGGGTTTTTGTTTCGATTACTTAATTTTTTGTGAGGAGCGATCGCCATGGCCCCCCTAACCACCGAGCTAAGATCTGCCTGTCTTTTGGGAACGTTTTGCAGTTTCTCGTTCCTGAGTCACCCCGTTTTGGCCCAATCTGCCCCTACTCCAACCCAGGATTACGCCAATTACACGGCCCTGACCAATCAACTCAATCAGATTACCAACGTTAATCAACTGCGGGATGTTTCCCCCCAAGATTGGTCGTATGAAGCCCTCAAAAATTTAGTCGAAAACTACGGCTGTATCGTCGGTTATCCGGATCGTACCTATCGCGGCGATCGCCCCCTCACCCGGAATGAATTTGCGGCGGGACTGAGTGCCTGTTTAACGCAAATTGAAAAGCGGATTTTAGCCTCTAAAGGTCAATATAATCTGGTACCGGGCGAGACCAGTGTTTATTCCCCCATACGGTCTTCCGTGCAACCGGGCGATCAACTGATAAATGTGTTTAACCGGGCTTTTTATAATGACACAGGGCGGTTTTACGACATTACTGATCTATCCGGTCAGGCCAATAAAATTTTTGGTTGGCGGACGTTTCCCGGTTCTTTCTTTGATAATCAAATTGCCAATGATGGAGCTACCTTTGAAGCCGTTTATGATGATGCCCTTCGTCAACAAACCGCCGGTCAAGATATTCGCACCAGTGATTTGAACAGTCCTTTTAGTACTTCTCTCCAAGAAAATCCTAACTATCTTCGTTCCGAACCGGCAAAGACTCCGAAAATTCCTACCGGTAGTGGTTTCTAAGCCCTAAAATGGAATCCTGATCGCTTACCTAAAAATTAATCTATGAAGGCAAAAGATGTGATGACCGCGAATGTCGTTACCCTGCGTGGGTCGGCGACGGTGGCCGAAGCGGTGAAATTAATGAAAGAACACCATCAACGTTATCTGCTGGTGGATCGGCGAACGGAAGAAGATGCCTATGGGATTGTCACCGAAAGTGATGTGATCTATAAGGTCACGGCCTATGGTCTAGATCCCAAAACCGTGCGGGTCTATGAGATTATGACCAAACCCTGCATTGTGGTAAACCCGGAACTGAGCGTCGAATATGTGGCCCGGCTGTTTGCCCAAACCCAAATTCAATGTGCGCCGGTGATCCAGGGAGAATTACTCGGCATGATTGCTTTGGGGGACATTCTCCATAAAAGTGATTTTGTGGAACAGCCGAAAGCTGTTGTCCTGGAGGATTTAATTCAAAATGCCCTGCAAGTCGCTCGCCAAATTTGTGCCGAAAAAGGAGCGCGATCGCCGGAGTGTGCCAATGCCTGGGATGTGGTAGAGGAGTTACAGGCCGAAGCGGCCCATCAACGGGCCAAAAAGCCGGAGATTAATTACTTTGAAGCCTACTGTCAGGAAAACCCGGATGCCTTTGAAGCCCGGATGTACGATGATTAAGCTGTGATGAGTTTAAATTGCAGGATGATTTTGCGAAAAGTCCTGTAATAAGGGGCTTAAGCCCCTTGCCTATCGGCATTTTAGATGATGAACAGCTTAGTTAACCTATGGAAGTCTTAACGGTTCCCCAGTCCGATCCCGTCACTGCATTAATTGCCGCCGTTGAGCAAGCGGATTCGGCAGAAAAATTAGTCCTGGCAGTGCAACGATTAGCGGCCCTGCGTCGGCCAGAGGCAATTCCCACCTTGACGACAGTACTCCGGTATAACAATCCGGGGGCGGCGGTGGCGGCGGTGGATGGCTTAATTGCCCTAGGGGAAACCGTGACTCCCTATCTGTTGGAGCATCTGGACGGTTACAACTACGGGGCAAGGGCCTGGGCCACGAGGGTTTTTGCGGGGATTGGCGATCCCAGGGCTTTAGAGTTACTGATAGAGGCGGCTCAACAGGATTTTTCCCTGAGTGTCCGGCGGGCCGCGGCTCAAGGTTTAGGTAAGTTACGCTGGTCAGCCCTCTCTCCGGAGCAGGCCAATCTGGCCCAACAACAGGTATTAGCCACCCTGGGACAAGTGGCCCTGGATGGGGAATGGGTCGTTCGATACGCGGCGATCGCCGGATTACAGTCCTTAGCCCTGGGTGTTACCGCCTTAAAAATGACCATTTATCAACAATTACAAGCCTTAAAAACCCAAGAATTGGAGGCGATTGTGTTAGCTAGAATTGCCTGGGCTTTACAGCAAATTCATTTAAGTGATCCGGCTGAGTGACCCGGTTTAATTTCTTCCGTCATCTTTCGCTTCTAACTGGCATGAAAACTTTCCAAGAACCGCGATCGCCCCGACGATTAGCGCAACTTCCTCGTTGGGAAACCGGATTATTAATCGGATTTTTGGCGATCGGTTTGATCGGGATTTTCAACCATGCCATGTGGCGCGATGAATTAAATGGCTGGTTAATTGCGAAATATAGTCAGAATTGGGGAGAATTTTGGGGTAATATTCGCTACGAAGGACATCCCATTCTCTGGTATTTGTGCCTGTATGGATTAAATCAATTAACGGCTAATCCGGTCGCTATGCAGTTATTTCATTTAGCATTAGCAACGGCGGCTATGGCCCTCTGGCTGTATTTTTCTCCCTTTACTCGACTCCAAAAAGTCCTATTTGTCCTGGGCTATTTACCGATTTATGAATATTTAGTCATTAGTCGGAATTACGCGATCGGGTTATTAACCCTGTTTGCGATCTGTGTTTTATTTCCCACCCGTCAAAAAAGTTATTTACCCCTGGCGATCGCCCTAGCTATTTTAGCCAATACTAATGCCTACGGTTTATTAATTGCCATTGCTTTGGGGTTAACCTTAATCCTCGAATATCTATGCCGCAAAGCCTTAAACCTGTCCTTAAGTTCTTCACCCGCTAACCGGATTCTGAGCATCATCATTGTCTTGGCGGGAATAGCTTTGTCAGTGATCATGCTAATGCCACCAGGGGACGCAAATCTTCAGGGAGGAGCCAATCAATGGTTTTTTCAATGGGATTTTCACCGTTTTAATCAAGCCTTAAGTCGTATTTGGAATAGTTATATTTTAATTTTAGTACCGGGTGATAGTAAACCCTTAGACGTTCTGATTTTTTCCGTCTTATCTTTAGGATTACTGGGTTTTTGCATGACGTTATTTTGGGAATTTCCCCTGGTTTTAAGTTTTTACCTGTTGGGCTCAAGCAGTATTTTACTATTTACCTATTTGAAATTTTTAGGTTCAGCACGGCACTACGGTCATTTATATCTGATTTTGATAACAGCCTTTTGGTTAAAAAGTTACTATCAACCTTCACCGTTATTATCGCAACTTTCACCATTTAAAGTTTGGGGGGATCATCAACGTCATCTATTGAGTCAATGGCAAACCTGGGTAAAACGTCACCAAAAAACTTTTTTAATGGTGCTGTTAATCTGTCAAATGATTGCCGGATTAATCGGTTTAATTCGGGATCTCACTTTACCCTATTCTGCCAGTCGAGAAACCGCCCATTATCTGAAGGTGAACCACCTTGATCAAGAATTTTTAATGGGAAGTGAAGATTTTGCGATGACTCCCATTAGTGGCTATTTGGGGCAGAAAATTTACTATCCCGAAAGTCAAACAATGGGCAGTTTTGTCCTCTTCAATAGTCAACGAAAGCCGGTCAATGATGACGAGATTTTACAACTGGCTCAAAAACAATTACAACAGCAAAATTTATCCCAACTAATCCTAATTTTAAATCATCCCTTAGATCAGAAAGCTCAAGAAAAACAATCTTCCCTCAATGTTAAGGCGATCGCCGCCATGACCCGCAGTTTTATCGGGAATGAACAGTATTATCTCTACCGCGTGAGCCAGACAGGGAGCTAAACCGGCAAATTTTGTAACGAAATATAACAATTTTTCACAGCCTTACCGTGTCAACCGTCCTAACGGTAACAGCCGTTTTCGCGCAGTGGTGAGGAGTCGCTCAACCCCAAACTCTGTCCGATTAATGGGCCATGATTACCAAGGACAAATTGATGACGACCGCCCCGATGACTCCCGTATCTCAGGATATGTTAGAAGCCAATGCGTTTCTGTCTCAAACTCAAGATGTAGTTCATGATCTGTTGGGATAAAATTCCGATTTTGATGGCTGATCCAGGGCGATCGCGGTCTATTCCTTGGTGATTGTCCACTTTAAAACTAATATTCATTAAGTTCATGACTTATGATGACAGAGACAGATACAAACAGGTGGGAAAAATTTGACCATCTTAACCAAACCCTTCGGGAAACGCTAATTGAAGTTATTCCTCAAGTTTCACCGGAAATTCAATTAGAAATCTCCTGTTTTTCTGAACAAATTCACCAAATTAATCAATTAATTTTAAGGTCTAAAGAGATTCCTCCCAAGAAAAATTTTAGGAGTCGCCAAGATCCCCATAAATTCTATCTGTTATTAGAAGAAATTCAAGCAATTTTAATATTGGCTAAATCTAAATCGGTTACCCCAGAAGTTTTACAAAATTTTAGATTGAAACTAGAAAAACAAATCAATTATTATCGTTACCCTTATTTTGCTTATGGACTGAATGCAATCACCTATCTATCCCGTATTAAATCTACGCCCTTTAAAATTTTTTTAGGTCTATTAATCACGAGTTTTACTTCTATTGCAATTATAGTTTTAATTGTTGCTGATCAAGACATTAATAATTCAGATTTTGTCAGTGCTAACCCTTCTAACCAGATTTATATCACTTCATCTAAAACAAAGATGATGACTACAACGACGACATCTTTAAGCTGTAATCAATGTCTTATAATGCGTGTTTTGGGCTATGCGGCAACGGCAGGCACACTAGGCAGTATTGCGAGTATTCTTTTACGAATTATTGACTTTCATGATCAAAAATATGCTGACCCCTTAGTTCCTTTTTTTGTTGGGCTTTTTAAGCCTCTTATTGGACTTATTTTGGGTTTATTTATTGCTAGTTTAATTGCTTCAGATACTATTTTTAAAATTGATGCCCTTGTTACAGCAGATCAAAATTCCCCTGGGGGCTTGACGAATGAAGCCCGTCATAACTTATTTATTTTTTCCTGTGCCTTTCTGATCGGGTTTAGTGAACGCTTTGCTTCTGATTTTCTCAAAAAAGCAGAGTCTTCTTTAAATGAGATTAAATGACGGCGATCGCCCGCTATCCCTTGATTATCAAGTTGTTGGGTCTTTGAGTAGTAAATTTGCTCAAACTCCAATTCACAGACTGCTTTCCTAAGCGTCTTAAGGGTTAGTAGGTCATTGCGAAGACCGTAATCACCTTGTCCTGAAAGAATGTTTGAGAAGTGGCCTTGCCCGTCAAAGTGCCTCCTAAATCTCCCTTAAAAAAGGGGACTGTTGGAGATTTCCGGACTGATTCAGGGACGGGAGGGCTCAATCAGTCCATTAAGACTTTTCAGACCTCCTCTACATCGAACTCTAAAAACTTATCCAAATAGCACTCTGTTGAAATCATGCCTACAACAATGTCTTCGGCTCAACAAACCAGAAAACGTCGGTTAACCGCCTATCGTTCTTCTGCTCCCAAACGCCCCGAAGCCTACGATTTTTCGATTACTCGTCTGGAAAGTTTTGGTAATTCCCAAAACCCCATTCCTAGTCAAGTTACCCTACTGCGTCCTAATCCCCAAGACCCCACCCAGGATCAACTGTTTATTGACCAACAGCCTATCCCCTCAGAAGCCTGGAAGTATGACCCCACTGACCAAATTTTGACATGGAAGGGATTGTTTGGTGGTGGGCATTTATTCTGTTCTCGAAATCGCTCTGAAACCTTGGGAACGATTGGCTCTGACATTAACCTTTGTTCTGTCAAAGTCAGTGTCAGAAGTCAATTTCTTTGTGATGTCGCTCTTAACACGGGAGCCAGCTACATCAGTGCCGGTTCCAAACTGATTGGGCTTTCCTGGGATACCAGTTCAGACGACTGGAAAAACGCCCAATGGCAAACCAAGCGGCTATTGCTTGCCTACGTTTCGACATCAGGGGGGGATTCACCCAGTAGGATCGCCTGGAGTTTTACCGATCAACTAACCCAAGCTCCGACCTGGACTCCCGATCCGGGTGACTATACCTCCTTGCTAGAGTTATCGCCCTCGGATATGTCCTTTCATCTGGATTTCCACTATATGGCTCCACCTGAGATCATTCCCCCAGATGGCAGTAATGCCCCCACCTCTGGCCCTGATACCGTTTTTCCCACTTGGTTACAGGCAAAAGAAGATGCTGCGGTACAAACGATTAACGGGGTTTTGGAGATTGACCTTGGTGACGATACCAATCAGGGCACCCTGGTCGGATTCCAAGGTGAACGCTATTTTCCTGCATTGACCGGCTATTACCAAACCAGTCCCCAAGCGGCTCCCCTAGGAATTTTTGCGGGTAGTTTAACCCTTGACGGCAAGCCCATTGGCAATTCCTATCTACGGGGCCAAGTGCTTCACTGGAGCGGATTGACAACCGAACAGCAAAAACGCACGGGACTTGCGGAAAGTGGCAGTTTAAACTTTTCCCCCGACGGTTCGATCGCCAATGGCCCTCAAGCAGACTTAAGCCTTCGCCGTTTATCCGTTACTGATTCTCTTAAGGCGATCGCCGCTCATCAGGACATCCACCCCACCCTTTATCAACAGTCGTCTTTACTGCATCAAACGTTAGCCCAAACTACACTACAGCCGATTGATCTGTTGGCCATGCACTCGATCGTTAAAAATACTCAGGGTCAATGGGAGGATGTAATACAGACCGCCGTGCGACAAGATATGTCCACGATTATGAATAGTTACGTTCCCTCAGACTTGTGGACACTACTCTTTCCCAATCAAACCCAGCAACCTTTAACCAATGAGCTTGCCCAGGTCGTGAACATTCCTGTCCCAGGCGTGACCGATCCGAAAAGTTGGTATCAATCCCTGGCGACGGCGGTTCTGAGTTCTGGCATGGCCAATGGTTCCGATAGTAACTGTAAAAATTTGAACGGGCCCCGTGCTGCCAGCTGGTTACAAACCCAGATTACGAACTCCCCCGTGTATCATACTCACGGTCAAGCCCTTTTCCAGCAACACTGGCAAACTCTGAATCCAACCATCCAACAATTTTTTGATGATCAAAACACGAATGCTGACACCTATGCCACCGAGGTGGATCAATGGGTGAAGGATGCGATCGCCGACATTAACCAGAATGTCACTGCCGATGCGAGCGATCCCAATTTGCTGACCGACTTAATCAGTGAAGTGCAGGCCGTTGGCGACTATGCCAAAAATAATGGTTTGTATTGGGCTTTCAAGTTATACAAATACGTCACCAATCCCTCCTTGTTGGGCAACATTGCACTGGTCTATAACGATCCCACCCAAGACCCGACATCCCTGGCGCGGATGTTCCAGGAAAATACGGCTATTTTCACTGCTTTAGACCCTTCAGGCTATTTTGCCCAGCAATATACCAAAACCCTTAATATTTTTCTGGCGACCAATATCTTACCCAGTATGTTTGGGTTCAATGGAGATGTGATGGATTTTGATGTAATCAAAATGTATCTCCAAAAATTTGTTGATAACAACATTAACAGTGAGAATCAGCAAATTCAAGATACTGTCAATTCCATCAAGGGTATTCTCGAAGCCAAAGATGCCGATATTCAATTACAAAAGTGGATTGATGCCCTCCATTCCTGCGCCGCAGGTACCGCTAATTTGCAACTCTTAAGCTATAACTTTTCTCGGTGGTTTAGCGAATCCTACAGCACACTTGCTAACGTTGCTGACAAAATTTGTGGCGTTTTTATTGGGGGAGTCGTTGGCCTCGGTATTAACAGCCTCTTCTTTGGTTTTAAGGATTGGGAAAAAATCAAACAAGACCCCGAACAACTAGCGCAACTCATCCTAACCGCGACCCAATTCGGTGTACAAATTCTGACAGCCATGATTACTCGCGGGGTAAGAATCTATGCCATTTTCCAAGTAAATGGCCTTTCTGGAATGCAACGATTTGCCTCGGTTGGCAAAATCATGGCAGCCAATGATGCCGCAGGACTAGAAGATGGATTGGTCAAAATCTCAAACAGCTTTGCTCGTTGGCTAGGACATACGACTGG
>JAYKIP010000091.1:0-3743 GCA_035286205.1 Merismopediaceae cyanobacterium | reverse complement strand
TCACGGCGGCGAAAAACCAAATGGCTCGCATTGCCAAAGCACGTAATTTACCGATCAATCAAATCGAAATCTTAATTAATCAAGCCACTGAAGGCCGATTTTTAGGGATCTTTGGAGAACCCGGTGTCAATGTCGTGAAATTAAATTTATCCCTGGATAATCCTGCTTAATGATGATGTTTGACCAACGTGGACGACATAAAATTTTTATTGGCATGGCTCCCGGTGTCGGGAAAACCTACAAAATGTTAGAAGAGGGAAAAAATCTTAAACATCAGGGCATTGATGTAGTCATTGGGCTATTAGAAACCCATGGCCGTCAAGACACCCAAAATCAAGCCCAGGGCTTAGAGTTAATTCCGCGCAAATTAATCACCTATCAAGGTCTTTCTCTATCGGAAATGGATACCGAAGCCATTCTTCAGCGATCGCCGCAATTAGTGTTAATTGATGAATTAGCCCATACCAATATGCCGGGTTCCCTCCGTCCTAAACGCTATCAAGAGGTGGAAATCATTTTACAGGCCGGCATTGATGTTTATTCAACTGTTAATATTCAACATTTAGAAAGTTTAAATGATTTAGTGGCTCGCATTACTGGGGTGACCGTGCGAGAACGTATTCCCGATCGCCTATTAGAAGAAGCCGATGAAGTGGTGGTGGTAGATGTCACGGCTGAAACCCTCGAAGAACGCTTAACCGAAGGCAAAATTTACGCCCCCGAAAAAATCCAACAGGCCCTACAAAACTTTTTTCAACGGCGGAATCTAATTGCCCTCAGAGAATTAGCCCTCCGGGAAGTGGCCAATACTGTGGAAGAAGAAGGAGAACATCATTTATTACAACAAGGGCAATCCTGTCCTGTTCAAGAGCGAGTGCTAGTCTGTGTTTCAACCTATCCTGATTCCTTACGGTTACTACGACGAGGAGCCAGATTAGCCAATTATATGAATGCCCCTTTATTTGTGCTTTTTGTCGAAGATCCAGAGCACTTTTTAACAAAAGTTGAAAGCCTGCATCTGGAAACCTGTGAACATCTCTGTCGAGAATTTAGTGGTCACTACCTGCGCGTCAAAAGTCAACAAGTGCCCGAAACCATTGCCAAAGTCGCTGAGGAGCATAAAATCACCCAAATTGTGCTGGGGGAAAGTCGCCAATCCCGTTGGAAACGCTTTTTTCAAGGCTCTTTTACCCAAAAACTCATGCGATTAATTTGGCAGAAAAAAATTGATTTACATATTATCGCCACCGATGATTAAGCAAAATCCCCCAGGCAAGAAGCTCATGAGGGATTTCAAGGATTTAGAGATTTTAGGAGAATGACTAATCTCCAACGGATTAACTAGAGAGAGTCCGGCGTTTCATGGTCATTTCGTAGGCTTCAATAATGTCACCTTCTTTCCAGTCGTTAAACTTGTTAACGCCAATACCGCACTCGTAACCCGAATTAACCTCCCGCGCATCTTCTTTCATGCGTTTCAGGGAATCAATGGTTCCTTCATAGATCACCTGACCGCCACGACGCACCCGCAGGTTACGGTTCCGGATAATTTTGCCCGATTGGACATAACAACCCGCCACACTACCGCGACCCACTGGGAAGACTGCCCGGACTTCGGCTTGACCCAAAGCGGATTCGATCTCTTCGGGATCGAGCAGACCTTCCATCGCCCCTTGGATCTCATCTAGCAGTTTATAGATGATGTCGTATTCCCGAATATCCACGCCCTCTTGATCAGCGGCTTGACGCGCTCCACTGGCTAGGGTGGTATTAAAGCCCACAACAACGGCTCCACTGGCGGCCGCGAGATCCACGTCGGTTTCGGTGACTTCCCCTGGGGCCGCCAACAGCACACGAATTTGCACTTCGTTTTGGGGTAACTGTTGCAAGGAACCGAGGATCGCTTCCACTGACCCTTGCACATCGGCTTTGAGAATCAGGTTCAGTTCTTTCAGTTCGCCTTCCTGGGCCTGAGCGGAAAGGGTGCTGAGGGTTACGCGACGGGAAGACATAGCCTGTTGGAGGCGGGTTTGACGGTGGGCAATGGCCCTCGTATCCGCGATCGCCCGTGCTTCCTTCTCGTTGCTATAGACTTCAAATTCATCCCCGGCAGCCGGCACCTCATTTAAACCGAGGACTTCCACCGCAAAAGAAGGAGTAGCCGCATCCACCTTATTGCCCCGGTCGTCAATCATGGCGCGGATCTTACCGAGAACGGCTCCGACCACTAACACATCGCCCACTTTGAGCGTCCCATTTTGGACTAATAAAGTTGCCACAGGGCCACGGGTTCGATCCAGGTTGGCTTCGATGACGGTTCCTTTGGCCAGGCGATCGGGGTTCGCGGACAATTCTTCCACCTCGGACACCAACAGAATCATTTCCAGCAGGGTATCGAGGTTTTCCCCCTTCAAGGCACTGACGGGAACCATGATCGTATCACCGCCCCATTCTTCGGCTAATAGCCCCAGTTCCGATAATTCCTGTTTAATGCGATCGGGGTTCGATTCGGGCTTGTCAATTTTGTTAACCGCCACAATAATCGGCACTTCGGCGGCCCTGGCGTGACTAATCGCTTCACGGGTTTGGGGTTGAACCCCATCATCGGCCGCCACCACCAGGATGGCAATATCCGTGACCCTGGCTCCCCTGGCCCGCATAGCGGTAAAGGCTTCGTGACCGGGAGTATCCAAAAAGACGATTTGTTCGGGTTTACCGTTGTGTTCAATATCCACATGGTACGCCCCGATATGTTGGGTAATACCGCCCGCTTCACCCTGGGCCACCTTGGTTTTACGGATAGAATCCAGCAGAGTGGTTTTCCCATGGTCAACGTGACCCATGATCGTGACAACGGGAGGACGACGCACCAGGTTCTCCAGGTCGGCCAGATCCAGCATTTCCGAAGTCTTGGTCGCGGCCGATAGGGTTTCTTCGTCCTCGACTAACACGCCAAATTCTTCCGCCACTAAACGCGCCGTATCCTCATCGAGGGTCTGGGTAATTTGTACGGCAATCCCTTTTTGGAATAACAGGCGAATAATCTCGGTTTCGGCAATTTTCAGCAGATCCGCTAAATCCCGCACTGTCAAACTGCTCGACAGAACGATGCTTTCGGGTTTCTCCTCCACTTCCTTACGATTTTTGCTACTTTCGCGGCGATCGCTACGGGAACCGGCGGGAGTGGGTTTCGTGGGAGCCTTTTTCGGCCGGTTAGCCGGAGTCAGGGTCGTCGTTTTCGCCAAAGATTTGGGTTTGGGAGGACGGGCAATGGAAACACTCACCACCGCCGGGCTAACAATATGATTGCCCTCTAAATCAAGTTCATCCTCGTCTTCATCCTCAATGACCTGGGGACGACGCTTGGTTTTCGCCGCCGCCTTGGCCTTAATTAACCGTTCTTCCTCTTCTTCCTCTTCCCATTTCGGACGTTTGGGAGGGGCCGGAGGAGTCGGACGTTTGAGTTTCGGCTTTTCGGCCAATTCAATCAGGACTTCCTCTTCCCCTAAAGCGGCACCGGGAGCCTTGCTGGCCGGTTCTAAGGGGAATTCTAACAGTTCTGGCAGATTCTCATCTTCCGGTTTGGGCGGTTTGGGCCGCTGTAATTCCACTTTGGGTTTGAGTTTTTCCCCTTCGCCTTTCCCTTTTTTCTCCGGCGGTTTGGGGGCCGGAATGGGATCTTTGAGGGTAACGACTACCGGACGAGCGGGCTTTTGCTCTCCCTGGGGTGTACCGCTTTGGCC
>JAYKIP010000090.1:0-4994 GCA_035286205.1 Merismopediaceae cyanobacterium | reverse complement strand
CGCAAGGAAGTTAAAGTTTTCGGGGTTAACAGCGTATCTTGAATGCGAATTTCGCCCTGTTTGAGCGGGAGTAATCCCATTAAGGTTTTTAAGAGACTGGATTTGCCCGCCCCGTTTAATCCTAAGACGGCAACAAATTCCCCTTCCTGAATTTGGCAAGAAAGATTTTGTAAAATGGGCCGACCGATCGCGTTTTTTTGGTAGGTGGATAATTGATAACAGTCAATCAACATTATGCTTAAGAAATGAATAAAAAGTTAGTTAGGGATGATTTAAAACGATGGATTGAGATAAACTGCGGTCATTTTGAGACAGAGAGTTGTTGACAGATGACAAGGCTGTTTAAACTTGTAGGTTTTATCCCCTTAAATCCTCCTTGGTAAGGGGACTTCCAACTGCTAATTTGTCTGTTTTCCCACTTTTTTAGGGGTGGATAGGGGGGATTGACAACTTATGTGTACACAGTAACTTAGTAAGAGAGACAGTTTACAGTTGATTTGCCTGTTTTTCCCCCTTTCAAAGGGGGGTAGGGGGATTTGTTGGTATTTCTTAAGGATTTAATTTGGCTCGCTCTAGGGCTGTTTGCATCGGCTTAACGTGCTTTTCATGGTCAACTGTCACTAATTTGGTCGAGTTATATAAGGATTGAAAAAGTTGATTATTAGCCGGGCTATTTAAACTTAAAAAAGCGTTCACAATTTTAGTGCGGAGAGGAGCCGGGACATCATTATCAATGACAATGCCATGGGCGGGAACCCCTGGGATTTTCCATAAAACCCGTAATTGTTGGGCTTCTTCGGGTTTAATCCAAGGCGACTTTAAGGCATATTCCGAAACCGAGGCCACATCCGCTTGGCCCTTTAACACCGCTTGTAAGGCACTGGAATAACCATCCCCATAAATCACCTGTTTAAAAAATTGATCCAGGCGATCGGGTTCACTGACAAAACCTTCTCCCACCAATTCACTGGTCGGAATAATAAAACCGGAGCCGGAGGTACGAGATGCAAAGGCCATCCGTTTGCCCCGGAGTTGCGCTAGAGTTTGTTTCTCCGTTTTTTGGGTTTTGAGGGGGCTGTTGTTGCGGACGACTAACACGGAACTGTAGGTGTGACCACCGGAGTAATCATTGCGAACCTCAGCTAAATACATTTTTGCCCCTGTGGCCTTGTCTGCTCGAATGGCGGCCCGGCTCCCTAAAAAAGCGACATCGGCTCGATTGGCCCGTAAGGCTTCAACGGCGGCACTCTCATCGGCAATGACGGCTTCGACGAGAACCCCAATTTGCTTGGACAGGATTTGAGCGACGGCTTCTGCTTTTTTATCTAGGTCGGTGGCATCCTTACGGGTGGCAAAGATAATCACCAGTTTTTTGTTGCTGGCTTGGGCTAATTGCGGGGGAAGCGTGGGACGAGTTTCTGCCAGAACGGATTGCGAAAAGTTATTACTGCAATACAGGCTATAACCAATAAAGGTCGTCAAAATACCTAGTTTTACAAGGGTTTTGGGCAAGATAGACATGAAACTATTGCTAATTATTTTCAATTACTGAAGCTATTTTCCATGTTATTGCAAAAGATTCGCAGATCATGGTCTGATAAGCAAAACCAATAAAACCAGCTGAATCCATAAACTCGGCCAATAAAAAAGGGGCGATCGCCGGATACAAATCCCCCTAGGTGTGGTTATTTTTGCTGGAAATGATGCTAAAACGGTTAACCCTGGTGGTTGCTAACGGGTAAGATTGGCTCCCTCATGCCACTGAAGGATTGCCTCAACTTGACCGGTTAGGGTTTGACCGAGGTAAGGCGTATTCTGGCCCAGGGTTTTGAGGGTGCTTGCCTGCACGGGCCAGGGAGTCTGGGGATTAAATAAAAGCCAGTGGCGATGGGGGTCAGTGAAGCCCAAACAGTGTCGAGGGTTTACGGTGAGGGCTTGCCACAGTTCCAGGGCGGTTAATTGTTCCGTCATTACCAATCCTTGCCACAGACAGGGTAAGGCCAATTCCAAGCCGATCGCCCCTGGGGGAGCTTCTGCAAAGGCGAGGGTTTTTTCTTCGTAGGTGTAGGCCCGATGGTCAACGGCGATCGCATCAATTATCCCGGCTCGCAGACCTTGGATCAGGGCTTGTTGATCGGAGGGATTGCCTAGGGGCGGATCTAAACGCAAATTGGGGTCGTAACCCCCCAGGGCTTCGCTTTGGAAAAGCAGGTGCATCCAGGTCACACTGGCCGTTAACGGCAGATTGCGGGCCTTGGCCTGGGCTATTAATTCCACTCCCCTCGCGGTCGAAACTCGCAATAGATGCACCGGGGTCGAAAAAGCCTCCATCATTTCCACTATCGCGGCGATCGCACTGGTTTCTGTCATCACCGGTTCCCCCGGCAAGCCAAAGCGGATGGCGGCTCCTCCCTCACGCATCACCCCATTCCCCCGTAAACGCGGCTGGATCGGCACTAGCCCCAAGGGTTTGCCCCAGGGTTGTAAATATTCCAACGCACGACGCACGAGGGTTAAGTTACTTAAGCCCTGATTATCGGTAAAGCCAACGACTCCCGCCTGAAGTAAATCCCCTAATTCGCTTAACTGCTCTCCAGCGCGATCGCGGGTTAAACATCCCCAAAAGTGAACCTGGGGCATCGGGTCAGGCGCAAAAGACTGTAACCGACTTTGCAATAATTTCAGCACCGCCGGATGATCTAACCCTGGTTGCATATCGGGTAAGATACCCAGATGAGTCCAGCCCCCCGCCCAGGCCGCTTCTAGTAAACTCCGGAGGGTTTCGCGGTCTTCGTGGCCCGGTTCACCGCTATAACTGTAGAGATCCACTAACCCAGGAGCAAAAATTAAATCGGGTTGAGATGCTTGGGGAGCCTCTGCCGGACCGGACGGATGAATCCCCAGCACTTTGTCCCCTTGTCGCTCCAATGTCACCCTTTCATCTTGACCTGTCCAGGGATTTAGATACCGAACTTGCTGTAATACCAGAGAATCGCTAATCACGGCTTGTCCCATTGTGCTAAACCAAATTTATTAAAACTTGTCAGGGGTTTGCTTGCCAAATACTGGAACGGTTTCTCCCTTAACTCTTTTCTAAAATCTGACAAACTATGACCTCTGCCCGTCAATTAACCCTGCTGATTCTCCGCGACATCGAACGACGGGATAGTTATACCGATGTCGCCCTGGATCGCCATCTGAAAACGGTGGATTTCCCGCGTCAGGAACGGGGTCTCGTCACAGAATTAGTCTATGGCATTGTTCGTCGTCAACGCACCCTCGATCGCCTGATTGAGCAATTTAGTCAGAAATCCCTTACGCAACAGCCCCCGGACTTACGCCGGATTTTACAGATCGGGCTTTATCAACTGCGATATTTAGACCACATTCCTCCATCGGCGGCGGTACATACCAGTGTGGAACTCGCCAAACAGAATGGTCTGCGCGGTTTAGCTGGGGTGATTAACGGGATTCTGCGGAATTATCTAAGGCAAGGGGCGGCGGGTCAAGATCCTCTAAAACTTCCCGATGATCCGGTCGCCAGGATCGGCATAGCCCAGAGTTTACCGGATTGGATTGTCAGTCTTTTTTTAGCCCAATGGGGTGAAACGGTCACGGAGCAGTTAGCCGCCTATTTTAATCAAACGCCCACTTTGGATATTCGCTTTAATCCTCTAAAAACCACAAGGGACGAGGTAGAGACGATGTTAAATCAAGCCCAGGTGGTGACCCAACGTCTTCCCCATTGTCCCCAGGCTTTGCGCTTGTTAGAGATTCCCCTACCCATTCCCCAATTACCCGGTTTTGAGCAGGGATACTGGACAGTACAGGATGCCAGTGCCCAATTAGTCGGTCATTTGCTCGATCCCCAACCCGGCGAGGTGATTATTGATGCCTGTGCGGCTCCGGGGGGGAAAACGACCCATTTAGCGGAGTTGATGCAAGACCAAGGCCAAATCTATGCCTGCGATCGCACGGTGTCCCGTTTACGTAAAGTCCGTCAAAGTCAAGCCCGTTTACAGTTACAAAGTATTCAAACCTGGGAGGGAGATAGTCGGTGTTTTCCGTTAGGGGAAGTGGTGGGACAACTGGCGGATCGGGTATTAGTAGATGTTCCCTGTTCAGGGTTAGGGACACTGCACCGGAATCCTGACCTACGTTGGCGACAAACCCCTGAAAAAATTGCGGGTTTAATCCAACAACAACAAGACCTTTTAACCCAAGCGGCCACCTGGGTCAAACTCCAGGGTTATCTGGTTTATGCGACCTGTACGCTAAACCCGGCGGAAAACCAGGCAGTGATTACCCAATTTTTAGCGCAGAATCCCCAATGGCAGATCGAGGTTCCCGATTTTCCCCTAGGGGGTCAGGCATGGAGTCCGTCCGGTTGGTTACAAATTTTGCCCCAGGAGCAAGCCATGGATGGATTTTTTATGGTTAAGTTGCGCCGTATAGAAGGATAGTTGATGATTGGAGCCTGGGGATTCAGTACAAAAAACTATTTCTGCAATTATTTTTTTTCTAACGACTGCTGAAACTCTTCCAGAGAATCAACGGTCACCGCTAACCTAAGCCCAGCCTCCAACACCGATAAATCAAAAACTTGTTCCAGAGAACTATCAATCTCGAAAGGAACCTCCCCAAAACGAATAGCTAAAACCGTTTTGACAGAAGCACGAGCATTTTGCAGTGCCCCAATTTCCTTGCCAATTTCCTTGCCAATTTCCTTGCCGCGTTCCATACCGCGAAGTTCCATGTTACTTAATAACGGCATTGTTCTTTGCTCCTCAAATTGTTGAATTTTTAAATCTAAACTGTCTTGTAAAGGATGGGGTAAAGTCATCATCCTGTCAATAATTTGAAACAGTTTGATAATTCTTTCCCTCGTTAAACCCCGGTCATATAACCCCCGGATCAAAGACCATTTCCAGACCTCCCGTTGTTCAGGATCGCCGGTGGTTGCCTTGGTCTTTAGGTGTGCCATCACAATCATA
>JAYKIP010000089.1:0-7113 GCA_035286205.1 Merismopediaceae cyanobacterium | reverse complement strand
CTGTCATACTGATGCCTGTCACCCATAATCCCACCAGACCCAAGCCATTCAAGAGGGGATAAAACTTTTCTAAATGGACAATTTTCAGGGTGTGTAACCCCATTAAGATTTCGATCGCATCAGTATTGCCCAACCAGTCCACCGCAATGGAATAGGCCATCCCCGTCATCACCGTTAGCAGTAACGGCAAACAGAGAATAATCGCTAACCAACGATGGTATTTACGAAAGGCACGCCGCAACTGGGAGAAGGGTTTGGTAGTCATCGTTTGCAAGGGGGCAACGGTTTAGGCTCTATGGTAACTCAGGCGATCGCCGACCCAAGACAATCACCGAACCTCGGTATAATGCCGAAACTTCCTTGATTTTTAAGATTCCAATTCTAGGAATCAGGTTACAATCTTTTGACCTAGGCGAATTCACTCCCAAGAACAATGACCTACTCCGTTTCCGAATACCAAGCCTTTCTGAAGGAATTAGAGCCTTTTAACCAGTTGCCCCTAGGGGTACTCACCGATTATGGCGATCGCCTCCAGCCCTGGCGGTATCGGATGGGCCAGGTGATTGTAATGCGGGGTAATGCGTCACCCTACGTTTTCTTCTTGGTGAAGGGTCAGGCTCGTTATTTGGGTTATGACCCCCGCACCGGGATGCCCGTTACTCTGCAATTGCTTAAACCGGGGGCCGTGATGGGGGCGGTGAGTGCGATTCGGGGCATTCCCTGTGAAACGGCGATCGCCTCCGATGAAGCGGTCTGTGTGGCCCTCAAACAAGAGGAATTTTTGCAACTGGTAAAGGATTATCCCGTGATTCAGGAAGCCTTTCAGAATCAGTGTGGGTTAGTAGAATTATTTGAATTATTAGGCGAACAGTTACAGCAGTTAGCCCAGGGCACGGCGGATCTGCGGGAATTAACACTCGAATTAATGCCCCAAACGGAAGTCTATTACCTCAAGCCAGGGCGTACCAAGCGCAAGGCCCATCCTCAACTGCAAATATCAGAAAAACAATGGTTAGTGAGTGCGGGGAATCTGGGACTGACCCCAGGACAAGCCCTACCGGAGGATCTAAATACCCTGTTGGAAGTGAAAGACGGTGAACCGGCCCGGTTGATTGGCATTCCTCCCCTAGCGGCTTACTTGAAATCTACCGAGAAGACGGAAGAAATTCCCTTTGCCGATGTCACGGTTTTACCCCCGGAAGGCTCCCCGGAAGCGGAAATTCCCTATGCCGATGCCACACTATTGGGAACGCCCGTCAAACCCCGTCAAGCCCAACAAGCTCGCAAATCCTACCCAGTGGTGCGGGGCAATAGTCCTAGCTCGTCGGCGGTGGCCTGTTTTCAGATGATTAGCCAGTATTTTGGAATGCCTTTCCGCAAGGAGATCATTCAACGGGTGGTGAATGAAGAATTACGACGCAACCCGGCCGATGTCCTTTCCTTGCCGACCTGTGGGGCGATTACCGAATTAATGGGGCTAAATAGTCAGTTAGTGCGGATTCCCAGCCATTCCTTTACTCAGTTAAATGTTCCGGTTCTGACCCGTTGGCAAAATCGGTTGGTGGTGGTCTATGAAATCAGCGATCGCGCCATCGTTTTTGCTGTGCCGGAGATGGGCTTAATGCGCCGCAAACCCCAGAAATTCCTAGAGGACTGGGAGGAAGGTAGCGAAGTCTTGATGTTGCAGTTGGCCAAGGAAACTCCCCAGGAACGCTTTGGTCTGAATTGGTTTTTACCGGCGTTACAAAAGCATAAATGGGTCTTGGTACAAGTCTTTGTGGCTTCCTTTTTTGTGCAGTTATTTGGCTTGGCTAATCCTTTGATGATCCAGGTGATTATTGATAAGGTTATTGTCCAGAATAGCCAGGATACCCTACAGGTGTTAGGGGTCTTTTTATTAGTCATTGCCCTCTTTGAAGCGATTTTAAGTACCCTGCGAACCTATCTGTTTGTGGATACAACCAACCGCATTGATATGAGCCTCGGCTCGGAAATTATTGATCACTTACTGCGTTTACCCCTGCGCTATTTTGAAAAACGTCCAGTGGGCGAAATTTCCACACGGGTCAATGAGTTAGAAAATATCCGCCAGTTTATGACAGGAACAGCCCTGACGGTGGTGTTAGACTCCATTTTCTCAGTGGTTTATATCGTGGTGATGATTATTTATAGCCCGATTTTAACCCTGGTGGCCCTGGGAATTGTGCCGTTATTTATTATTTTAACCCTGGTGTTTTCTCCCCTGATTCGTCGGCAGTTACGAGCTAAAGCAGAACGCAATGCCGAAACCCAGTCCTATCTCGTGGAAGTGATGTCCGGCATTCAAACGGTGAAGGCCCAAAATATTGAGTTGCGATCGCGCTGGCAATGGCAAGACCGGTATTCGCGGTATATGGGGGCGGGTTTTAAAACCGTGTTAACGTCAACGTTGGCCAGTTCTACCAGTCATTTTCTGAACCAATTATCGGGGTTATTAGTGTTATGGGTGGGGGCCTATTTGGTGTTAGAAGGGGAATTAACCCTGGGACAATTAATCGCCTTTCGGATTATTGCCGGTTATGTGACTTCCCCCGTCCTCCGTTTAACCCAACTGTGGCAAAACTTCCAGGAAACGGCCCTATCTTTGGAACGATTAGCCGATATTGTGGATACGCCCCAGGAGTCGGAAAAAGACCGCTTTAATATTCCCATGCCGGAAGTCCGGGGAGCCGTCAGATTTGAGAATGTTTCCTTCCGCTTTAAACCCAGTGGCCCCTTAAATTTAAGTAATGTAAATTTGGAGTTTCCGGCGGGGACTTTTGTGGCGATCGTGGGGCAAAGTGGAGCCGGTAAAAGCACTTTAACTAAGTTGCTGTCTCGTCTCTATGAACCGGAATCCGGGCGTATTTTGTTAGACGGCTACGATATTAGTAAGGTCGAGTTATATTCCCTACGGCGACAAATCGGGGTCGTTCCCCAGGAAACCCTCTTATTCGATGGCACGGTACAGGACAATATTGCGTTAACCAATCCTGATGCTAGTACCGAGGAAATTATTGCGGCGGCCCGGACGGCGGCGGCCCATGAGTTTATTATGACTCTGCCCAATGGCTACAATACCCGCGTAGGGGAAAGGGGGTCGGCTCTATCGGGGGGTCAACGGCAACGGATTGCGATCGCCCGCTCAGTATTACAACGGCCCCGCATTTTAGTGTTGGATGAGGCCACCAGTGCCCTGGATTACACCACCGAACAACAGGTCTGTTTAAACCTAGGGGAAGCCTTTCGGGAACATACGGTTTTCTTTATTACCCACCGTCTCAGTTCCGTGCGGAGTGCCAATGTGATTATTTTGATGGAAGCCGGATCTGTCGTGGAGATGGGAAGCCATGACGAGTTAATGGATTTAAAGGGTCGTTACTACTATCTGTATCAACACCAGGGAGACACCACCTTCGATTCTTCGACAAATTCTCTATAATGAGAGAAGTGTTAAGAAATGTTACAAGTTAAATCCCTATGGTTACTGCTTCCCTCGTTATGATCGCCGAACAATTAGAAAGTCCCAATTCCCGCGATCGCCTACTGGCCTTAGCTTCCCTGCGTGATGTGAGTGATGCAGAGGCGGTTCCCCTGATTAAAAAGGTGTTGAATGATGATTTGTTACAAATTCGCTCCATGGCGGTGTTTGCCCTGGGCATTAAGCAAACGGAGGAATGTTATCCCCTGTTGGTGCAAATCCTCGAAACGGATCCGGACTACGGGATTCGGGCCAATGCGGCGGGAGCTTTGGGCTACCTAGAAGACCATCGGGCTTTTGAACCCCTTTGTCGGGCCTTTTATGAGGATACGGAATGGTTAGTGCGCTTTAGTGCGGCGGTGTCCCTGGGCAATCTCAAAGATCAACGGGCCAAACAGGTGTTACTCCAAGCCCTTGATAGTAACGAAGAAGTGATGCAACAGGCGGCGATCGCGGCGATCGGAGAAGTGGGGATTGGGTCAGCCGTTCCGCAACTCTTAGCATTTGTCAGTTCCCCCGATTGGTTAGTGCGTCAACGATTGGCCGAAGCCTTGGGGAATTTACCCGGTGAACAATCCGTTTCAGCCCTGCGCTTTCTGGCTAAGGACGACCATCCCCAGGTCAGCCAAGCCGCCCAATTCGCTTTAGAACGTCTCCAAATGTCCTAAAATTGATGAGGTTTTCACTGCGGATTTTTGTTAGTTCAGCCCTCTATGGATATTCAAAGCTTTTTAAGTCAATGTGCCGGCCAATGGTTTTCCCAACGGAGTCTCTACGACTTTTCCCAACAGGTTGCCGATCATCAAAAATCTGAATTAACGGTGGAAACCCTCTTCTCTGCTGGGGAGGAAATTCAGTCTCTCCTCCAAACCACGCCTTTTCAGGCTGATCAAGTCGTAGGGGCGTTGAAATTGGCCTGGGATACCTCGGTAGATTGGGGTAAGCCAAAGCAAACCGGCTCGCAGTGGTATCTCTTTCTGGCTTCCGAACAGCCTAACCGGGGTCAACTTTGGCGATCGCCCACCACCTCTGGGGAACCTGCTGGCCAAGGCAGTTATGCCCTTAATCCCGATGAAAGCCTTGGGTTTGCCCTTAATTTGGGGGAGTTCCAAATCGAAGAAAGACATTGGTTTGCCAGCCCCAACTTGCGTTTTCGGACGAGTTTAATCCTGCATCAAGATCAATTTAGCCATAGTGCCTTTTACTCAGAAATTCGGAAGTTACCCCCCACCCCGACCCCCCAATCATGAGACGTTGGCTCCTAAAAAACCTTCATCGGATTCTCTGCGTCCTGGCGATCGCTGTGGTATTGGGGGGCTGTCAATCCCCTGGGTTAAATCCCCCGTCATCGTCTAATCTGTTGCCCAGTACGGCCCAGCTAGACCAGAATATCGAAACAGATGAGGTGAAATTACACGGAACCATTTTGTTCTGGATAGACGAGTTCATTCATCTTGATGAAGTGCAAAGAACCGTTGAGCGTTATCAACAGATTCAACCCGATGTCCGTATTGTTTTTGAAAGGGTGGCCCGTCAGGATCTCTTAAAACGTTTTTTCCAACAATATCGGGCCGGTCTCGCTCCTAACTTATTGCTGATTGATGATGATTTGATGGTGCGTTTGATTCAAAGTAATGCCCTATTAAATCTCAAAATTTCCCCCGCCACCTTAGCCACAATTTCCCCCGCCGCCCTGAATCGGGTTACCTATCAAAATCAAATTTATGGACTGCCTGGAGCAATTTTTACCCAGGTACTTTGCTACAACAAAAAGCGGGTTAAAGATAATCCCTTACCCCGTACTCTAGAGGATGTTATTGCTCAATCCAATGCCGGTTATTCCTTTGGCATTCCGTCCGGTTTTCAAGCAACCTTTTGGGGATTACAATTGTTTGGCGGAAAGCTGTTTGATGCGAAAGGTCATCTCATTTTAGATCCAACCCATTGGGCCGATTGGTTAAGCTGGCTAGAAATTACGAAAAATTCGCCCAATATTATTCTCAGTGTGAGTCATCAGGCGATCGCGGACAGTTTTTTAAAGGGTAAAATTGATTACTTTGTCTGTAATTCGGGTGGGATTACGGAACTTATTCAAGGGCTAGGAGCCAACAATTTTGGCATCACGACTTTACCCACCCAAGGCAATCAACAAGCTGGGCCGCTCATTGCGACGAAAAATTTAGCCGTGCCCCGCAATAATAGCCCGCTCCAAAATCAAATTGCCCTGGACTTTGCCCAATTTGCCACCAACGAAGAACAAGAGAAAAAACGGGCCCTGTCCCTCCGTTCCTTTGTCTCCCCCAATCAAAATATACAGTTAGATCCGCGACTATTTCCCATTGAAGCGGTCTTAATAAACCAAGTCCATTCTTCGGTTTCGATTCCCTTAGATTTTTTTTATGAAGCGGAGACGGTTTTTGGGTTAGGGGAAAAAATTTATCAAAAGGTGGTGGAGGGGATTTTATCTCCCCAGGAAGGCAGTGAAGCATTGGTCAGTTCAGTGAAGGCGGCTCTGCAACGCTCATAGGATGAGGGTTTACGGGTTAACCCAAATTGAGAGGGGAATTGAGTCTAACGTTGCCTTTCATCGGCTACGATAAAAAGGTCTATGTCTTTACGCCGGCTTCCTCGCTCTATGGAATATCAATATTACGAATTTCAGGCGATTGATCATCGTCTGACCAAAGCAGAACAAGATGAAATCAAAAAACTCTCTAGTCGTGTGGCTCCTACCGCGTTCCGGGCCGTTTTTACCTATAGTCATGGCGATTTTCGGGGTAATCCCCTAACGGTGTTGCAGAAATATTTTGATGCTCTGCTGTATATGGCCAACTGGGGCAGTTATCAACTGGCTTTTCGCTTTCCTAAATCAGCCTTTAACCCCAAAGCTCTCGAACCCTACTGTGATCAAGAGAGTATTGAGGTTTCTACCGTTGGCCAATACGTTATTTTAAATATTGCGATCAACGAAGAAGAGGGCGGGGAATGGATCGAAGAGGAAAATCGTTGGCTGACGAACCTCTTACCCTTGCGTCAGGCAATTCTTCAAGGCGACTATCGCGTGCTATACCTGACTTGGCTGAAAGTATCAGCGATCGCCTCAGAAGCGGGATATTTAGAAACTGACCCTGTAGAACCGCCGGTTCCCCCTAATTTACAAACCCTTGATCCGACTCTCCAATCCTTTGTGGAGTGGGTAAACCTAGACCCAGATTTGGTAACAGCGGCGGGTCAGGCCAGTCTTCTGCAAGAAATTCCCCCGGAGCCTTTTCAAGACTGGATTGAAGCTCTTTCCGAGTCTGAAAAAAACGATCTACTCCTAGAGTTCATCACGAACGAATCAACAAGCTCTACCCAACTTCAAGCACGATTACGTCAAAAATTCGCCCAATCTTCTCCCGATTTCTCGACCACTATTCGGGGCGATCGGCGACAATTCTCACAAATCCAAGCCAGGGCCACAGAGATCTGCTTTGCTCGTAAAGCCCAAGAGCAAGCCGAAGCTAAGGCCAAGCGTCAGCAATATTTAAAATCTCTAAAACCGCGAGAAGCCAAACTTTGGGACACCATTCACGAACTCATTGCCCGTAAGCAAGCGAGCTCCTACGACCAAG
>JAYKIP010000088.1:0-7236 GCA_035286205.1 Merismopediaceae cyanobacterium | reverse complement strand
GTGTACGCGGTCGCTTTTTTTAGGGGGCTAGGGGACTTTTCAAAGTGTCCAAAAGCTTCTAAAGTAATGGCGAGGCTTCTACTGACTAAAACCAATGACAGGAACGCGGGCAAGAATTGCACTAGATGCGATGGGTGGGGATCATGCCCCTGATGAGATTGTAGCGGGCGCGATCCGGGCAGTCGCAGAATTGGATGTGGAAATTCTCCTCGTCGGCGATCGCCCCAAAATTGAGAATTATTTAAGGGAACACGGTACAAAACCTGACCATTTAGAAATTGTGGAGGCGGAAGGGGTCATCGAAATGGAGGAGGAACCCCTCGTCGCGCTCCGTCGTAAGCCCAAGGCTTCGATTAATGTGTCCATGGATTTGGTGAAAAAAGGCCGAGCGGATGCGGTGGTTTCTGCGGGGCATTCGGGGGCGGCCATGGCGGCGGCTTTATTACGGTTGGGACGGTTGAAAGGGATTGACCGACCGGCGATCGGTGCTTTATTTCCCACTCTGAATCCGAACAAATCAGTTATTGTCTTGGATGTGGGAGCCAATGTGGACTGTAAAGCGAAGTATTTAGAACAATTTGCCCTGATGGGGCTAATTTATAGCCAGTATGTCCTGGGCAATGAAGACCCGAAGGTGGGGTTACTGAATATCGGTGAAGAAGCGAGTAAGGGGAATGAAGTGGCGTTGCAAGCCTATGAACGGTTAATGGCGAATCCCTATATTCCCTTTATTGGTAATGCGGAAGGACGGGATATTCTGTCCGGGCAATTTGATGTGATTGTCTGTGATGGTTTTACCGGCAATATTGTGCTGAAGTTTGCGGAGGCAGTGGGTTCGATTCTGTTAAATATCCTGAAGGAAGAGTTGCCTAGGGGGTGGCGAGGCACTTTGGGAACGGCTTTATTAAAACCCAATCTTAAAAATGTCAAACAACGCATTGACCATGCGGAACATGGCGGCGGATTATTGTTTGGGGTAGATGGTATTTGCATTATTAGCCATGGCAGTTCCCTCTCGCCTTCGATTTTCAATGCGATACGATTAGCCAAAGAAGCTTGGGATCATCAAGTCTCTGAACGGATTCAAGCCTGGACGAGTGACTCCGTTATGTCCACCGTGATCGCCCCGGAGATGACCCATACCGGGGGGGAAGCCTCCCAACCGAGGGCTTAGGGAATTAGGGCTTAATGAATACGTCAAGACGAGAGAAAACCGGTTTGCATCAAATTACCATGGGTATTACCTTTACTGGCTGTGGAGCCGCGATCGCCCCTCAATCCCTCAGTAATGGAGAATTGGGGAAATTGGTGGAGACCTCCGATGAATGGATTCAGACCCGCACCGGTATTAAGGAACGCACCCTTTGCCCGCCGGAGCAGTCCCTCGCCCAATTAGCCGCCCAAGCCGGGGAAAAGGCGATCGCCATGGCCGGGTTAGCCCCCACCGATTTAGACCTGATTCTGTTAGCCACCTCCACCCCGGATGATCTCTTTGGTACGGCTCCCCAGGTACAGGGTTTATTAGGGGCAACCAGGGCCGTTGCCTTTGATTTAACCGCGGCCTGCTCCGGCTTTGTGTTTGCCGTGATTACGGCCGCCCAATTTATGCGATCCGGGCTTTATCGGCGAGTCTTGGTGATTGGTGGGGATATTCTGTCGCGGTGGGTAGATTGGTCAGACCGGACAACCTGCGTCTTATTTGGAGATGGGGCCGGAGCCGTTGTGTTAGAAGCCGACCCAACCCAAGACCAGCTTTTAGCCTTTGATCTTTATACCGATGGCACGTTAAATTCGGCCCTGAACCTCAGTTTTCAAGGAGAGCGGCGATCGCTACTGGAAGACAAAGCCGTAAGTCAGGGAACCTACCAACCAATCACTATGAACGGACGGGAAGTCTATCGCTTTGCCGTAGCCAAAGTTCCCGAAGTCATTGAAAAAGTTTTATTCCAAGCGGATTTACCCGTTACTGCTATTGATTGGTTAATCCTACACCAGGCCAACCAGCGCATTATGGAAGCCGTGGCCGAACGTTTGGGCATTCCCCCCGAAAAAGTCGTCAGTCATTTAGATAAATACGGTAATACCTCAGCCGCCTCTATTCCCCTGGCCCTCGATGCCGCCGTGCGGAGTGGTCAAATTCAACCGGGAGATTTAATTGCCACCTCTGGGTTCGGAGCCGGGTTGAGTTGGGGAGCCGCTCTTTTCCGGTGGGGACGTTCAATCTCGTCACCTTAGAACGCCCAAGCTGGCCAAAATTCGTTAAACTTAACGAAAAAACGATCTTAACTAACCCTTGTCCTAATCCCGCCCTTCATACGAGAGAAGCATGGCCATGAGTGATCCGACTCCCTACCAAACCCTAGGCGTATCCGAAGATGCGTCCTTTGAAGAAATCCAAGCGGTGAAAAATCACTTAAGCCAACAGTACCAAGGGGATACTCGTACTCTAGAGCTAGTGGAAACCGCCTATGATGCCATCCTGATGGACAGATTGAAACTGCGTCAGGAAGGAAAAATTAAAGTCCCGGATCGTATTCGTTTTCCCGAAAGAAGCGTGGAGACGGCCCCGAAATCCTTACCCTCCTTTACGGCCCCAACGCCTTCCTGGTTGCAAGGCTGGTTAGACCAACCCTCGCGTCAGGATATTTTATTGCCGGGGATCATCTTTCTCATTTTGGGAATCATTAGTTTTGTCAGTCCCAATGGAGCCAATTCGCTCCGTCCTCTGTTGTTGGTTGCGGGGGTTTTTGTTTCGATTTATTTTCTGAATCGTAAGGAAAATAAGTTTGGTCGAGCTTTTTTGTTAACCTTAGGCTCATTAATTTTAGGGGTTGCCCTGGGTAGTGGTTTAACCTATCTGTTAAAGAATAGTAATCTCCCGATCAGTGGCGAACAGGTGGCGGCAACGATGAGTTTTGTCCTGCTGTGGTTAACCAGTAGTTTTCTGCGTTAAGGGTTTTGAGAACGAAGATCACGTTGGCAGAGGGGAATCAGAAGCGCGATTCTCGCCGCAGAATTTCCATCAAACGGCCTAGAATCCCCTGGAAATCCCTGGGACAGACCGGCATAATTCTGGGGAGTCTATGGGTTTTCAGTCCGCCCAGTTGGAGTCAATCGGTCTTCCTCGGAAAAAATGGCATTGAAGCCGATAAATTATCCCAAGCTCCCTATTTTTTAACCGGCCAAAAAATTGCGATCGGTCAGGTGGAAATCGGGCGGGCGGCTCAGTTTGGATGGGATAAAATTGCCGCCTGGCAACCGTCTTTTTCCTTAGCTGGGATTTTTTTCCGCGATCGCCGTTCAGAATCCAATCGGAATTTAGACCACCATGCGGCGATGGTTGCCGGGGTCTTAATTGGTCGAGATAAATATTTTCCGGGTATTGCGCCGGGAGCTAAACTTTATAGTGGGGCCGTGGGGCCATTACGGGAGAGTTCCCAGGCAGAAGAATGCTTAACCAGTCAATTTTTAAGCCAACAAAATGGCGGTGATGTTCGGGCGATTAATTTTAGTTTTGGTGAGTCGTTAAATCGCGATCCGCGTTTTCAAGCCCAGTTAGATGGCGAAGCGTTATTAAGTCAATGTATTGATTGGTTAGCCCGCACCCAAAATGTGGTGTTTGTAATTGCCGGTAACCAAGGGGAAGGGGGAATTCCCATTCCGACGGATCATTATAATGGTTTAACGGTTGCCTTGAGTCGGCAGATAGATGGCGTTTATCGGAAAGTGGATTTTGCGAATTTAGCCCGTTTTCCCAGGGGGATCGGTCGTCGTTTAATCGCCCAGGAAGTGAATACCCATCATCGGGCTTCGGTGGCATTGATCGCGCCAGGCAGTCAAATTCTCACCTACGATCTGTCCGGTAAATTACAGACCATGACGGGAACCAGTTTTGCGGCTCCTCAAGTGACCGGCACCATTGCTTTATTACAGGAATACGGCGATCGCCTATTAAGGGAAAAATTTCCCCATTGGAGTTTAGCGGCTCGTCGTCAGGAAGTGATGAAAGCGGTTTTATTAAATGCGGCTGATAAATTAAAAGATTCCGGAAACGGTCAATTATTAGGCATGAGCCGGGAGATATTAACCCAAAAAAATCGGACTTGGCGTGACAGTGAAGCTTACCAAAATCCCCAAATTCCCCTGGATTGGGAAATGGGAACCGGACAATTAAATACCTGGCGGGCTTGGCAACAATTTAGTGCGGGTCAATGGTCACCGGATGCAGAAATTCCGTCCCTGGGATGGGATTACAATACCATTACTGCGGAGGGGCTAAAGGACTATGTATTGGCGCAACCGCTACAGCAAAATAGCTATGTGAGCATTACCTTAGCTTGGAATCGTTGGGTTGAATTACAGGATAAAAATCAAAATCAGCAATACGATTTAGGCGAAACCTTTCACAGTAAACGGTTAAATAATTTAGATTTATATCTCGTTCCCGTTGCCCCCCCTATCTCCCCCGAAAATCCTCCTATTACCTGTGCTTCTACCAGTTTAGTAGATAATGTAGAACACATTTTTTGCCCAATTCCTCAAACGGGTCACTATAAAATTCAAGTGAAAGCAAGCCAAACCTTTCATCCTATTCATCAACCCTATGCTCTGAGTTGGTGGACAGTGTCTGCGCCTTAATTAAATGTTGACGATGATGACGGTGACTGCCCCACAAAAAAGTATAAACGTAATTTAATTCACAACCTAAAAAGAAAATTTGAAAGAGTAAAAAGTTCCAGAGCATTAACACCATAACGTTACCAATGACCCCATAGGCTTGGAAATTTCCCCCAATTTGTACCACGCCGTTACTCACCACATTTTGTAACAGCAAAAATAGGGAGGTGGTCACCAAGGAACCTAACCAAATATCGCGCCAGGCGATCGCCCTGGAGGGCAAACTTTTAAACAGGGCCATCACAACCACTAGGATAATCCCATAGGATAAACTAAACTGTAAACTATTAATTAAGGCCAAAGTGTCAATTTCTAACCAGGAAATCAGATGATTAAAATGGTTAAGAATCGCTAAAATAATGCGTAGGGCTAACTGGGAAAGCATCGAAAGCAATAAAATTAACACACTACTCAGCACCAGGAGAAATGCTAAAATTTTATCTCGAATTAATTTAAAAACCTGCTGTTTAACCCCCCGCTTTTCCGGTGTCATACCGGGTTTGCCTGTCACCTTCCAAATTTTATTGACACTACGAGTTAAAGCCTCAAAAATTTTACTGGCAGTGATTAACAATAAGCCAAAGCCCACTAAGCCTGCCCCTAAACTACTTTGATGTAAATTTAACAGCGTCTCTTTCACCATTTGATAGGATTCCTGGGGTAGGGCATTTTTGGCTAACAGGAGTAATTGTTCATAACCATTGCTCTGAGGCCCCAAAATAAACCCGACAATACTCAACATCACTAAACAAATTGGGAAGAGAGAAAAAAGGGCATAATAGGCTAGGGCGGCTCCCATTTCTAAACAGTCATCCTGTTGCCAATTAATCAAGGTTTGTAGAATTAACTGAACGGGTTTTAAGGGAAAAATCTGGTTTCTTAAATAGGTGATAATGGAACGAAATAACGTCGGGTTCATAGTCAATAGGTCACAAGGTTAAAGGCTCGGCTCAAACGATCAGTTCAGACACAACCTCTGGAGTCATCTTATCTAAAGAATTAATTTTATAGATTTTCCAGGTAAACTAGGGAGCAGTTGCCGCTCTATTCGGATCAAGGGGTCAAGCTCCATGGTGCAAACACCTTCTCAAACGTTAACCCTGGCGGAGTTTTTGCGATTACCCGAAACGAAACCGGCCAAGGAATACATTAATGGTCAAATTTGTCAGAAACCGATGCCTCAAGGAAAACACAGTGTAATCCAGGGGGAACTCGTCACGGCGATCAATCAGATCGTGAAACCCCCACAGAGGGCCCGTGCCTTTCCGGAATTGCGTTGTACCTTTGGCGATCGCTCCATCGTGCCGGATATTGCGGTGTTTCTTTGGCACCGGATTCCCCGTGATCAACAGGGGGCTGTGGCCAACACTTTCCTGCTCGCGCCGGATTGGACAATTGAAATCTTGTCTCCCGATCAAAATCAAACCAGAGTGACCCAGAATATTTTGCATTGTCTCCAGCAGGGAACCCAAATGGGTTGGCTCATTGATCCCGCCGAACAAATGCTGTTAATCTATTGCCCGCAGCAGGAACCGGTGGTGTTAGATCAACCGGCGGAAATGATTCCTGTTCCCCGGTTTGCCAGCGCCTTACAACTCACTGTTAAAGGGCTGTTTACTTGGTTATGGGAGTGAATTGTGAAGGGGATAAATCGGATTTTGGAGAATGTTTAGTAACCTCCGTCAGGGGGGAAAAACTCAGGCGTTTAATGCCAATCTGGCCTAATTTTGGCCCCTGGACTGACTCTACGGTAAAGATTAAATTTTCATGGGTCAAGGTTTCTCCTAATTTCGGAATTTTTTGCCATTGAAAGAGCAGAAATCCTCCCAGGGTATGATAATCATCGGAAAGCGGTAATTCCAGACCAAGAATTTGATTGAGTTCCTCTAGGTTAATTTGGGCATCAACGGTAAATTGCTGGGGATTAAGCATCTGAAAGCGTTTCTTTTCTTCCGGCTCTTCCCTGGGTTCCTGACCCACAATGGCTTCAATTAAATCCGTTAAACTTAATAGCCCGGCGGTTCCCCCAAATTCATCCACCACCATCACCATTTTTAGACGCGATCGCTGCATGAAATTCAACACTTCGGTTAATAGCTGATTTTCTGACACAAAACGGATCGGTTTGATCCAGGGGGTGAGGGGAGAATCGGGTTGGAGAATGCCCTGTAGGAGCGGTAAAGCCAAATCTTTATAATCAATGAGACCGCGAATGTCATCTAAAGAGTCTCCTCGAACGGGATAGCGGGAATACCGATACTCAGTCATCAGGGTTAAAAGTTCCGCTAAGGTGACCGTTTCATTAACGACAATTAACTGCGATCGCGGAATCATTAATTCGGCCGCCGTGACTTCTCCCGCATTAAAGGTATTGCAGAGAATGGTTTGTTCTGTGTCACTCAGTCCCAGGGTATCGGCTTCGGCGGCAATGAGGGTTTGAATTTCTTCGGCGGTGAGGGTATAGACCTGGGTAATGCCCTGGGTGGTAATGTCCCAACGGGCCAAGAACCAACGGGTAGAACGATTCAGAATGGCAATAAAGGGGTTAACCAGCCGCGA
>JAYKIP010000087.1:0-5691 GCA_035286205.1 Merismopediaceae cyanobacterium | reverse complement strand
AGGCGTTTAATGGTGGGGGTATCCCATTCCTTCGCCAGAAATCCCATGCCTCTCTAAGCGGTTTGAAATTGGCGGCTATACACTTCGTCTTCTTTTTCGGTCACAAGTTTAATATTAGAGCGGGGATAGGCCACACACAGCAGAGCATAACCTTCGGCTTGGAGTTCAGGAGAAACCCCCATCCCATCGGTTTGGTCAACCGTCCCTTCGTTTAACAGGGCCGCACAGGTGGTACAAACCCCGGCCCCACAGGAAGTCGGTAGAGCTAAACCGGCCTCGGCGGCGGCGGCCAGAATGGTTTTATCTTCCGGCACTTGCAGAGTATAGTCCTGCCCTTGGTGGGTAATTTCAACGGTATAAACTTGAGACATACGGAAATGACAATCTTAAGATAACTTAGATAACTATAGAGTATTCATGTTGCCTTCCCCATCTTAGCAATCTTTGGCCGCTCCCCCTTAGCCAAAACGACCACTGACATAATCGCAGGTTGCCGTCTGTTGGGGATTTTGGAAAATCTTTTCGGTGCGGTCGTATTCCACGAGATAGCCCACTTTCGCGCCTTTTTGGGTGGCTTCGGCATTAAAGAAGGCCGTATAGTCGGACACCCGCGAGGCTTGCTGCATATTATGGGTCACAATCACGATCGTATATTGGGTTTTCAATTCCTGAATGAGTTCTTCCACTTTTAAGGTGGAAATGGGGTCAAGGGCCGAACAGGGTTCATCCATTAAAATGACCTGGGGTTGGACGGCGATCGCCCTGGCAATACAGAGCCGTTGTTGTTGGCCGCCGGATAGAGCCAAACCACTTTGATGGAGTTTATCTTTCACCTCATCCCACAGGGCCGCTTTTTTGAGGGAGGATTCCACTAACTCGTCTAGCTCGCCGGCGTATTTATTTAACTTTGCCCCAAACGTAATATTTTCGTAGATAGACTTGGGAAAAGGATTGGCTTTTTGGAACACCATGCCGATGGTACTCCGCAGACTTACGGGATCGACCTGGGGCGCGTAAATATCCCGTCCCCGAAAGGTAATTTTGCCTTCAATTCTCGCGCTACTCACCAAATCATTCATGCGATTAAAACAGCGCAGGATCGTACTTTTACCGCACCCGGAGGGGCCAATAAAGGCAATCACCTGTTTTTCGGGAATATCTAACGAAACTTCGCGGACAGCGAGATGGGAACCGTAATAAACATTGACGTTTTGGGTACGGAGTACGGCTTCGGTAATGGTGGCAGGGGTGACAGTCATAAATAATTAATAATTAATAATTGATAATTGATAATTAATAATTGAGATTGAATAGTGAATCGTTAAGAGTGAGTAGTGAATCGTTAAGAGTGAGTAGTGAATAGTTGAGAATGAAGGGTTAAACGTGAATCATTAATCAATGGCTCAACTCTCTCCCCAAGACAATGCGGGATCAATCATCATTAATTTGTCCCGATTATCGGCATGATCGGTTCGATGAACTCCCCCTTCTTGAGAGAATCGAGGGAATGGCGATCGCCTAGCCAAAGCGGCCACTCACATAATCTTTGGTTTCTTGCACCTGGGGATTACCAAAAATATTTTCCGTCCGGTTAAATTCCGCTAAGTAACCGATCTTATTCCCCTTTTCCGTGGCCACCGCATTATAAAACGCCGTCATGTCCGCGACCCTGGTGGCCTGTTGCATATTATGGGTCACAATTACAATCGTGTATTTTTCCTTGAGTTCATTCATCAACTCTTCAATTTTGAGGGTGGAAATGGGATCAAGGGCCGAACAGGGTTCATCCATTAAGAGAATTTCGGGTTGGATGGCAACCGCCCTAGCAATACAGAGCCGTTGTTGTTGTCCCCCGGATAAGGAAAACCCACTGGCTTGTAATTTATCTTTCACTTCATCCCAAAGGGCGGCCCGGCGTAAAGAGGTTTCTACTAATTCCTGCAAATCCCCCTGAAACCCATTCACCCTGGCCCCGTAGGCCACATTATCAAAAATACTTTTGGGAAACGGATTGGGCTTTTGGAACACCATGCCAATTTGTTTCCGCACCTGGACGGGATCAACCTCTTTGGCGTATAAATCCTGACCGTGATAGGTGATTTTACCGGTTAACCGAAACCCATGGATCAAGTCATTTAAGCGATTTAAGGAGCGCAGGATGGTACTTTTACCACAACCGGAGGGGCCAATAAAAGCGGTAATCTGGTTTTTGGGGATGGTTAGGGAAACGTCCCTCACGGCTCGATACTTACCATAAAAAATATCAACGTTGTGAATGCTTAACACCTGGGGACTACCTAAATAGTCATTATCATTGTCATAATTCATAAATTCTCCAATAAACCATCAAAGGTTTGTGATCTCAGTTTACAACTTTCCTTTCCTAGGGGAATTTTGGCTCAAGAAAATAGGGGGTTATCCGTAAACCTTACGGCGGGTAACGAGGCGGGCAATGATGCTAGTGCTTAAAATCATAAAGACTAGGAGTAAGGAACAGGCCCAAGCGAGTTGCTGTTGGGGCTTAAAGGGAACAGTGGCAAAGTTATAAACTAACACTGACAAGGTGGCGATCGGTTCGGTTAATCCCTTGGGCCAGAAGTTGGAGTAAAGAGCGGTAAAAATTAACGGAGCAGTTTCTCCCGCCGCCCTGGCGATCGCCAAGGTCACCCCGGTCAAGATGGAGGGAATGGCCGCCGGTAAAACGACAAATAACACGGTTTGATAGTTATAGGCTCCGACCCCCAAAGCCGCCCAGCGAATATCCTGGGGCACAATTTGCAGAGCCTCATCGGTAGTCCGAATAATCGTCGGCAACATTAACACCGCTAAGGATACGCCCCCGGCGATCGCCGAGAACCCTAAAATGCCAGTGCTGACCAACAGACCAAAGGCAAAAATCCCCGAAATAATAGAAGGAACCCCACTCAGGATATTCGTGGCAAATCTGACCCATCGGGCAATCTGATTATCTTTTGAAAATTCCGAGAGATAGACCGCCGCTAATACGCCAATGGGAACAGCGATCAAAGTGGCCAAACCCACCACGATTAAGGTTCCCAGAATCGCATTCCCGGCACCGCCGCCGGTCAGTCCGGGAGGTGGGGGTAATTTGATAAAGAGGTTTAGATTAAGGTTATTAACCCCTTGCACCGTTACATAAATCAACACGGCAAAAAGTGGGATCACCGTTACCACCAGACAAGCCGTTGCGAGACCCGTCATCACCACCCCAAACAGGTTCCGAGGACTGGTTTTATTTTTTTTGAGATTAGCGGTATTCATAAACGATCAAGCTATCCTGATTGAGCAAATTTGGAGATCTTCTGAGTCGGTTATAGGGGGGGAAATGGCGGGAACTCCCCAGAAACCCAGCCTAACTATATTTGGCTTTTACTTTATTCACAATTAATTCCGCTAAAACATTCACCACCAAGGTTAATATCATTAACACTAACCCCGCATACATTAAGGCCGAAACCTGTAGCCCCGATGCTTCCGCAAATTGGTTGGCTAACAACGAGGCGATCGTATTAGCCGGGTCTAAAATGGACAAACTTAATTTGTTGGAATTACCAATAATCATGGTGACGGCCATGGTTTCCCCCATCGCCCGCCCCAGGGCTAACATAATGCCCCCCACAATTCCAGAAAAGGCCGCTGGCACCAATACCCGAAAAATCGTTTCCCAACGAGTCGCGCCCAATCCTAACGAAGCCTGACGCAATTCCGGCGGTAAAGACCCCAAGGAATCCCTGGCGATCGCCGTAATAATCGGCAGAATCATAATCGCCAAAACAATCGCCGCCGGTAACATTCCTGGCCCCGCTGGTTTGGAGCCAAAAATCGGCAACCAACCAAAAGTCGCATTGAGCCAAAAACCCAACGGTTTAATCAGGGGAATTAACACAAAGATGCCCCACAACCCATAAACCACACTGGGAATCGCCGCCAATAGCTCTACCAGAAAAATCAACACCGTGCGGATATTCAGGGGAATAAAATCTTCACTGAGAAAAATCGCCGTTCCTAGACCCAAAGGCACCGCAATCAATAGAGAAATCAAGGCACTGACCAATGTGCCATAGATCACCGGTAAGGCTCCGTAGAGATTTCTGACGGGATCCCATTCACTGCTGACCAAAAAACCCAGACCTGATTTTTGCATCGCTGGAATAGATTCCCAAAAAATGACGAGGGCGATCATTACCAGGATGAAACCAATACCCAAGGCAAAAACGAGCGTTAATCCTCGAAAGACTTTCTCTAGGACAGTTTCAGCCTGAGAGCGCGGTTTAAGGGGAGCAGACACGGATAGATCAGAAGAAGCCATACCGAAAAAAACAAAATGGGTTGAAGAGGGAGAAGTCTTGCTCCTCCCAGGGTCGAAAACTACTTAACCGTAATGGTGAAATCCGGACTAATTTGATCCGCCACCGTAGCCACCTGCTCCACGACGTTAGCCGGTAATGGCACATAACCTAGGGCGGCACTCTGTTTTTGACCATCGGTTAGACCATACTGAATCATCGCTTCCATGGCCTTGGCTTTTTCCGGATCATCATATTTTTGGTAAGCCAAAATCCAGGTATAGGTCACAATCGGATAAGATTGTTCGCCTTCCGGATTCACAATAAAAGCCCGTAAATTATCCGGCAACTTCACCCCGGCCAAGGTCGCCGCCGCACTCTCCTCGTTGGGGGCAATAAACTGACCCGCACTATTTTGGAGCGTGGCCATCGTCAAGTTATTGTTTTTGGCATAGCCGTATTCCACATAACCGATCGCCCCTTCATTTTGTTGAATCGCGGCCGTTACCCCTTCATTCCCTTTACCGCCAATAAACTTACCCGCCGTTGGCCATTGGACACTTTTCCCAGAACCGATCGCCTTTTTCCATTCAGGACTGACCGCTTCTAAGTATTTGGTGAAAACCCCCGTCGTGCCACTGCCATCGGAACGATGAACCACCGTAATGGGACTATCCGGCAACGTCAGATCGGGATTATCCTTCACTAATTTGGGATCATTCCACTTGGTAATTTTGCCCATAAAAATATCTACCTGATTGGCTTGAGAGAGTTTCAATCCCTCAACCCCCGGTAAGTTATAGGCCATCACAATGCTACCCGCCGTCATGGGCAACATCAAAACGCCTTTTTTGACCTGGGCGATCTCTTCATCCTTCATCGCCACATCACTGGCCCCAAAATCCACCGTATTTTTAACAAATTGTTCAACCCCCGCCCCACTGCCGACGGACTGATAATTCACCTGTAGCTTAGGAACCACTTCACTCAGTTGCACAAACCAGTTTTGGTATAAAGGCGCAGGAAATGTTGCTCCTGCTCCCGTCAAAGAAACGGTATTTTTGAGATCCACATTGATGGCCGAGGCTTGGCCGCCTTGGTTTGCGGTTTCCCCACCGCCAGGGGTTGCGGTATTCTCAGTCTGACCACCACAGGCCGCTAAACTGAACGTTAAGGCAAGCAAAGAAACAGAAGTCAATATCTGGCGTGACGGCTTCTGTCTAGAAAAGTGATTCAACATAAAAAATCTTGATGTTGGCAAACGGTTACGGAGAATACAATTTTGATCAACACCTATTAAATGTAGCGGCCTTTGGTAAAGATAACATTAAGGAAATCCACATTTCCCTGGTTTGACCTCCCCTGTTCATGGGCCGCCCCCAAA
>JAYKIP010000086.1:0-6046 GCA_035286205.1 Merismopediaceae cyanobacterium | reverse complement strand
ATGACTCCTAAAAAACTTAATTATATTTTATTGCTTCTGATTACGTTATTAATGGTCTTTGGCCTTTATGGTCTTCATTTAAGCCAATCTCCTACGAGGGAGGACAGTAACCCCATTGCCCTACAACTCCCCGCACAGGAAGAAAAAATTCAGCCCACTACCAAAGACTTGGCAGCTTCCTCCGTACTCACCGTTAAAGTGATGGTCAATATTGATAATATTTATCATCCTTCTCTGAAGGAAAAAACCTATTTTGCCGGGGGATCTTTTTGGTTGGAATGGCCCCAAGCCGTGCAGGATCTCATTGAACAGGGAAAAGTGGATCGGTTGACTCTGGTAAAATTTGCTAACCAAATTGAGCCTTGGAATTCTAGTCTTGAGCTTTCTACTCCCAATGTAGAGGTACTGGGGAATCAAAGTTATCGCCAAAAATATCGCTTTGCAGGGCAGTTCTATGTCAATGAAATTGATTTTCATCATTCTCCGTTTAATCAGTTAGTTTTACCCTTTGTGTTAGCAGAAAGTTCGGCTCTCCAATCTTTAGTGAATAATAATGTGATTCTTGTTCCCTTTGAAAATCAATCCAATCTCTTAGGGGAAAATGCTTCGATTAATGGCTACCATCTTTTGGGGGCGAATATTCAAGCGGTGATTTCCCGCACCCAATCCCAATTTATTCAGGAAAAATTTAATGAGCGGAGTCAAGTTGTGGTTAGGGTTTTTTATCAAACCAATGCGATCGCCTCCTTTGTAAAATGGATTGTGCCGATTATCATTGTGATGATGATTGTGCTAATTGCGCCGAACTTGGATGTGGGATTGGGAGATGCACGCCTGGCCATTCCTCCCACGGCCTTATTAACCTTAATTTTTATGCAACAGTCCTATCGGGACAGTTTACCAACAACTTCCTATTTAACCTTTTTAGACGAGTTATATACCCACAGTTATTTTGTGGCAATGATCGTTTTTTTCTTCTTTGTTTGGGGCGTGAATACCCTGGAAACGGAAACAGAAATCCGGAGAATCCAGACAGTCAATCGCATTGTTCTAGGAGGTAAACTCTTGCAAATTCTGTCCTTACTGGGTTATTTATTTATCGTCCTGCGGTTTGTCATTTTTTAGGGAGTCCTGTCCAAGCGGTTGTCATGGTCTGGGTAGCTAGAAACCCCCGGCGATCGCCCCTTCCGGTATAACCTCCTCTGTCTGAGAAAAAGTAACGCTGGAGCCAATAAGCCGATGAAATGACCCCAAACTAGGAAGAAAAGAGATCTATCCCCCATAATAGGGAAACAAGACTGTCATCTTTCCTGGGGGAAGTGAAAAATTGGTGGAACCGTTTACTGAATTTTCTCGCTAGGGGCAGGGTTCATGTTGCTGACGGATGCCCTACTGCTGGATTATAAACGCTGTCAACGGCGGGCTTATCTGAATGTCTATGGTGATTTTCGGGAACGGGATGCCGAGCGGGATTTTTTACGGAAACTGCGCCAAGAAAGCCAAAAACACATCGCCCAGGTATTAGAAGAATCCTTTCCCCTTTGTCAAGAACCCCTGACTCCTAAAGCCCAATGGTCAGGCCGGAGCCTCGAAACCCAACAACTGATGAAGCAAGGGGCTGAGGTGATTTTTAATGGCTGTTTGAGTTACCAGATCGAATCACCTAACGCCACAGAACAACTGGTTTTGGTGGGCCATCCCCATCTTTTGGTCAAACAACCCGGTCAATGCCGTTGGGGTGATTGGCAATACTATCCTGTCAGTATTCAATTGGGTCGTCGTCCCAAACCGGAATATAAAATCATTGTGGCTTTCTATGCCGAACTGTTGGGCATTGTCCAAGGCCATTTCCCGAATCGAGCAGAGATTATTTTGCGTCGTCAAAATGCTTACCGGGTGGATTTGGAAGAATGGTTACCTCGATTGCAGGAAACCCTCCAGGATTGGATCGCCCTAGGTCGTCAGTCCCTGGAACCGGAGGTTTTTATTTCGCGGCAGAGGTGTAGTTTATGTCATTGGCATAGTCATTGTTATGGCATTGCCCAAGCACAACAGCATTTATCTTTAGTCCCCGGTGTGACCCCCAGTCGTTATCAGTCCTTACAATCCCTAGGGGTGAACACCATCGCATCTTTGGCAACGGTTTCTTTCCCCCTGATTGAAGACTCTTTGGGTCAGGCGATCGCCCATCAACTGCAACGTCAAGCCATTGCCCTGGTAGAAAATCAAGCCTTTTTAAAAAGTACGAAGGTTAGCCCCTTACCCCAGGCGGAATTGGAAATTTATTTTGATATTGAAGCGGAACCGGAACGCAATTTAGACTATTTGTTAGGGGTAATTGTGGTTAATCATCGTACCCAAGAACAGCAATTTCATGCCTTTTTTGCGGAAACCGTTGAGGATGAGGAACAGATTTGGCAGGCTTTTCTCGTTTTTGTTGAGCAGTATCCCAAGGCTCCTATTTTCCATTTTTCGGAATACGAAGTGGAAACTATTAAACGACTAGCCACGCTTTATCAAACTCCCAAACGACAACGGGATCAATTAGTGAAACGCTGTTTTGATCTCCATCGTTATGTGGTGAATACGGTTATTTTGCCCGTTGAAAGTTATTCTCTCAAGTCTTTAGCCAATTGGTTGGGGTTTCAATGGCGGGATGCGGGGGCCAGTGGGGATCAATCGGTGTGTTGGTATGATCAATGGTTAAGCAGTGGCGATCGCCTCTATCAGGAATTAATTTTGCGCTATAACGAAGATGACTGTCAAGCGACCTGGATTTTAAAGGATTGGCTGACCCGGTTTTTAGCATCCCAGCGATCGCCCAAGGTTCCCTAAACATTAACGAAGCGTCAAGAGTCAACAGAGGGTAACTCTTTTAAAATTCTAAGCGGGCAACGCGATTCGAACGCGCGACATCAACCTTGGCAAGGTTGCGCTCTACCACTGAGCTATGCCCGCAAGCACGTTTACAATCATGCCAAAGATTTCAGGTTCTGTCAAGGTTTCTGCAAAATTTTGTCCTGACCGTTGTTTCTGGCTTCGACTACACTGGAATTACTTGGAGATTTTATAGAGCCTTATGACGACTGTATCCCCCCCGCTTTTGGGCCGATCGCTGTCTCAACTGACCGATTGGGTGCAATCCCAGGGACAACCCGCCTATCGTGGCAAACAATTACATCAATGGCTTTACCAACGGGGGGCGCGATCGCTGACGGAGATTTCTGTTTTTCCCAAGACCTGGCGAGAGGGCTTGAGCGACTATCCCCTAGGACGATCCCAGGTGGATTTGTGTCGAGTGGCGAGGGACGGAACCCGCAAATATCTTTTAAAGTTAGCGGATGGTTTAATCATTGAAACCGTTGGGATTCCCAGCCAGAAACGCCTAACGGTCTGTGTGTCTTCCCAGGTGGGCTGTGCCATGGACTGTACCTTTTGTGCGACGGGTAAGGGCGGCTTTTTGCGGCATTTGCAACCCTGGGAAATTGTGGATCAAGTGCTGACGGTGCAGGAGGATTTTCAGGAGCGGGTCAGTCATGTGGTGTTTATGGGCATGGGGGAACCCCTGGCGAATTTGGCCAATGTGATCACGGCCCTGGGGTGTCTCAATCAAGATGTGGGTATCGGAGCGCGATCGCTCACCCTTTCCACTGTGGGACTGCCCCATAAAATCCGCGAACTGGCCGAATATCAACTGCAAAGTACCCTAGCCGTCAGTCTCCATGCTCCCAATCAACCCCTACGGGAACAACTTATTCCCCTGGCCAAACAATACCCCCTGGCGCAACTGCTGAAGGATTGCCGCGAGTACGTCAAACTCACCGGTCGGCGGATCAGTTTTGAATATATTTTGTTAGCCGGGGTCAATGATCTACCGGAACACGCTAGGGAGTTAGCCCAGGCTCTGCGGGGTTTTCAGTGTCATGTGAATTTAATCCCCTACAATCCCATTAACGAAATGGACTATCAACGTCCTGCCGAGGAACGTATCCAAGCCTTTCAGGAGATTCTCACGGCTTCAGCGATCGCCACCTCTGTTCGCTATTCCAGGGGGCTAGATGCCTCAGCCGCCTGTGGTCAACTCCGGGCCACCCGCCAACAACAACCCCAGCCAGTTTGAGGCTAATTAACGGTTACCAGGGGTCAACAATGGATTTAAAGGGATGAACGATGGTGGCTTCGTGGTCAGTATTTTCGGCCTCCTCCTCATCATGATCGTCCGAGCGAGAAGACGGTTGAGCGTGTTCATGGAGGACAATGGTGGCTTCCTTATCCTCCGGGCGGAGTTGACGTTTGCGGGGCGGACTGGGCGGTAGCTCCTCAATATATCCCTCGGTACCGATGAGCGTGCCCGAAATATCCAGGTTCGCCTCTGGGTCAGGGTCGCCCTTAGCCGCGTGGAGATTTTCTAGGGCTAAGAGTTCGGGAGTAAGGTCATCAAACTCAGCAACAATTGGGGGCGGGGCCGGGGGCGCACAGAGTTGTTTTAAATCGTTGAAGGCCTGTTGGAGATCCTTGAGACGATTTTCGAGGGTGGTTAAGCGTTCCTGGAAACCGGCCGGTAGATGGCCGGGGAGAGGATTGGCCGCCAAAGTATCTACGGCTTCCGGGAAATAACGAATTAATTCTTCCAGGGTGGTTTCCCCCTGTAACACCCGACCCAGGGCATCCTGTACGAGAAATTTCATGCCTTCGGCCTGACCCACTTGGCGAAGGTGAGCCGGAGCCGCTTTTTTACTGATGAAACGCCGGAGATTTGGGGAAATCCGGAGCATTTCATAGACTCCCACCTGGCCTTGATAGCCCGCCCCATTACACTGGCGACAGAGACGACCTTTCAGTTGAAATTGCTCGACTAAATCTACGCTGAGGGTATTGGCGCGATAGAACTGGGCATTCTGGACTTGGGCCGGGGTTAACCCTAGACTTTGGATTTCCTGGCGATCGGGGGAATGGAGCAAACGACAGGTGGGACAAATCCGACGCAGATAACGCTGACTCACCACGGCTTGAAGGTTATCCGCTAAGAGATCCGCATTAACCCATTCCGTCATCTGGGCGATCGCCGTGGCACAATCCTTAGCCGTAATTCCCGCAAAAACCAAATGACCTTGGTTGGCCGTTTGAAGAACCGTTTGGGCTGTTTCGGCATCGCTGATATGATCCACCGCTAAAACTTCCAATCCTTGCCCCGACAATAGATTCAAGGCGTGACTAGGGGACAGTCCATCCTCCAGATTCACCTCCATTTGGGTAATGCCATCAAAGGCTTGACGAATCGGATCTTCCACCGAACCTACGGTCATGCCCCGTTGTACCTGTTGCCCAATAAAAGTCATGAGGGTGGAGGTTAGGCTCTGGCCTCCCTGGGCCAATCCCGAAATCAGCACTAAGCCGGCACTACTCGATACCAGATTTTGTAGTTGTTTCTGCCCCTGGCGATCGGTGGGTAAGTCGGTAAACTCTGGGAATTTTTCAACACTTTCGACAATGCGAACAATCACCTTTTCGCCATAGAATCCCGGCAAGGTATTAATGAAAAAATAAACCGGGCGACCGCTATAACTTTTACGCAGACGGGCTTTTTGAGGAACTTGGGTTTGATGGACATCCAGACCCGCCATGGATTTCAAACGCTTGAGAACCGGGGCGATCGCATTTTTCGGCAGAGGTTCCATCAACGGCTTGAGATTGCCCCCCTGACGTATCTTGACCGTCATCTTGGTTTCCTGGGGATCAAGATATAACTCCGTCGCCTTTTCCCGTAGTCCCATAATCAGGATTTTATTGACCAACGTAACAATCGGAGCCTCCTTGTCGGCTGGCGGACGATTCAACTCCTCTTCGGGGGGAGTCCCTAACGCCTTAAACTGGGGCGGGGCCTCATCCATAATTTCAGTCACATTGACAATGGTGGCTTCGGGATCGGGAGTAAAGGGTTCCATATGCAGATCTCAGATAGCGTTTAACAGGTCAGGATTCAAAGGCTGTGGGGTAAGGCTTTCCCTGTCTATCACTTTAGCAACGGTTCGGGCTTCCGGAAGCA
>JAYKIP010000085.1:0-2926 GCA_035286205.1 Merismopediaceae cyanobacterium | reverse complement strand
GGCATTCCGGGGCTGAGGGGCCTGTTCCAACAAAAGGACTTGATGACCTTGTTTTTGCAGTTCGTAGGCGATCGCGGCTCCAGTGATCCCCCCTCCAATCACGAGAAAATCGGCATTTTTCATCATTCTTTCAGCCATTTAAAACCATTTCAAACAAATTAAAGCCCTTAAACCGATAGACTTTAACCCTTTATTTTCTTTCATGGTAACAACCCAGGCGCAACTCCCCCAGGATGGTTGACTCAGGTTGATCGCCCTTCGCTTGACCCAATAGGGCTAGACAATCTCCTCAGCAACCCGATACGATGAAAGCCAGGAATCTCTGTTGACATCAGTATTTGTATCCTGTCCTTTCTCCTAACGCCCCTATGACCTCCGACCGGATTATTGTCCCCCTTGATGTGCCTACCTTCGACACGGCGATCGCCCTCGTTGAATCCTTACCAGAGGTTAATTTTTGGAAAGTGGGACTGGAATTATTTGTGAGTGCGGGGCCCAGCATTTTACAGGTTTTAAAAGAAAAAGAAAAACGAATATTCCTAGACCTTAAATTTCACGATATTCCCAATACCATCCTCGGAGCCTGTCGGTCAGCCAGCCAATACGGTGTAGATATATTAACCCTCCATACCACCGCCGGTCGAAGCGCCTTAAAATTGGCCGCGGAAGCCATGGCCCAGAGTGACTATCCCACCAAATTAGTGGCGATTACCCTATTGACCAGTTTAATTTCCCGCGATTTAAACTCAGACTTGAAAGTTGCCCTCGAATTGCCGGAATATGTGTTAAAAATGGCCCTACTTGCCAAGGATTGTCATCTCCATGGTGCTGTCTGCTCTCCCCAGGAAGTTGCTCAATTACGGGAAATGTGCGGCCCCGATTTTCTCTTGGTTTGTCCCGGCGTTCGACCCACCTGGGCCACCACCGGCGATCAACAACGGGTCATGACTCCCCAAGCCGCGATCGCCGCCGGAGCCGATTATCTGGTGATCGGTCGTCCCATCACTGCCGCCTCTAATCCGAGAGAAGCATGGGAAAAAATCTGTCAAGAAATTGCCTAGGGGTCATCCTCTTCAGTGTTCTGGGAAATTGCCAGAGCAGTTACCTTCTGGCTCAAGCCTCGACCCCCTTAACTTGTCCCCAAGATCTAGAAACCTTAGCCCCTCAACTGCTTCAGGACTTACCAGGGTATAGCAATCGCCTGAACCAGGTCAAACGACAACAGCCCGGCCAAGGGTTAATCCCACCGGCCTTCATCGTATTAGCCAGTCAAGCCGATTTTCGTCCCCTTCCCTTAAATCAATGGCAATACCAACCCCAATTTCCCGACACCAGCCGCCAGGTTTTTTTTACCACCCTAGAGCGCACCTATCAGCCGACTCAAATTGACTCCTCCCAAAATTTCTATTGGGCCTTTTTTGTCCCCACGAATCAGGGATGGCAACTCTCCCTCCTCTTTGCTCAATACACTTCCCCGCGAACCCAAAGGCCCCTTCTTCCCCCCCAGGACGTAACCCAGAGCATCATCGGTCAAAGCATTCAACAATGGTTAAGGGACTGTCAAGCTGGGGGCATTCCCGCTTTTCGCCAACGGGTTAACTCATCTCCTGGGGAAAACGTTCCCAAAGATCCGTAATTTCCCGCAAACTTTGGTAATCCCCTCTTCCCAAAATCAAGTGATCCATCAACGGAACCTGTAAACATCGGGCCGCTTGCAATAACAATTCCGTAAGCTGGAGATCCTCCCGACTCGGTTCCAGTCCCCCCGAAGGATGATTATGGGCAATAATTAAACTGGTGGCTCCCTGGCGAATCACCTCCCGAAAAATCTCCCTCGGATGAATTAATGTTTCCGTCGCCGTGCCAATGGTAATCACACGGGTAGCCAGTAAGCGACTTTTCACGTCTAACATGACAATGGCAAAATGCTCCTGGGACTGCCACATCAGATCGTGACTTAGGGCCATGGCGGCCGCCCTAGGACTATCAATAATCATCCGTTCCAACGGTCGTGTTTGAAAAACCCGTTTTCCTAATTCCACCGCCGCGAGAATAGTAGTAGCTTTAGCGGGGCCAATCCCTGGAAAATTCATCAATTCCTGGGGATGAATATCGCGCAATACATCCAAGGGATCTCGTTGATCGCGGCTTAACTGTTGCAAAACATATTGCCCCAAACCCACTGCCGAAAGCTTCCCTTTGCCCTGACCCGTTGCCAACAGAATCGCCAACAGTTCTGCATGGGATAGATGCTTTGACCCTAGGCTGAGTAACCGTTCCCTAGGGCGTTCCGTCGTGGGTAAATCCGCAATTCTGAGGTGATAGGTCATAACGGACTAGACTGCAACCAGACCCAGGATTAATCTAAATCTTCAAACAATAATTCTTCGAGGATTTGCTGGGTTTCCTCATCTTCCGGTGACACTAACTCAACTTTGCCGTTCGGGTGGGATTTCGCTAGAAATAAGAGCGGAGCGAGGGGTGTATAGATGGAATAATGTTGCTCTTCGTGGTAGAAATCCGTCAGAAATTGCAACTCTTCCGGCTCCAGGGCTTCCTCGTCAGATTCTAATTCGAGGGTCAGAATATCATCATCTTCGATGGGGGGTAATTCCCCACTCACCGTTAGGGTATAGGCCGTGTATTTCAGGCTCAAATCTAATTCCGCTAAAACCGCTTTAGCATCCTCAAAAATGCGACCAATCTCCTCGTAATCTTCTAGGAGGACAGCTTCCAGGTCTTCCTCTTCTTCCCCCGATTCTTCATCCCAGGCAATGAGTACCACCGGAATATCCACCGGCATGAGCAATAGATAGGTGTGGTCGTCCATTTCCAGGGAGTTTTCCACATAGCAATCCAGCGATCGCCCTTTGTCATCAACGAGGGTTACGCTTTCGGCCTCTTCAGGTTCGTTATCCGAGTTATA
>JAYKIP010000084.1:0-6271 GCA_035286205.1 Merismopediaceae cyanobacterium | reverse complement strand
TTGATTTAGTGGCGAAATGGCAGGATGGTTTCGATATTGTCTATGCCACCCGGCGATCGCGGAGTGGGGAAACCTGGCTGAAACAATTAACGGCCAAAGCCTTTTATCGGACTCTGGGCAAAATGACTCAGATTGAGATCCCGGCCAATACGGGGGATTTTCGCCTAATGGATCGTCGCGTAATTGAAGCCTTGAAAAAATTACCAGAACGTACCCGCTTTATGAAAGGTTTATTTGCCTGGGTGGGCTATCGGCAGACGGCCATTTTCTTTGATCGGGAACCCCGTTTCCAAGGACAAACGAAATGGAACTATTGGAAACTCTGGAATTTTGCTCTGGATGGGATTTTTTCCTTTAGTTTAGTGCCGTTAAAGGTATGGAGTTATCTGGGATTGGGGATTTCCTTAATTTCGCTTTTGTATGCGAGTTATCTGGTGGTTCGGACGCTAATTTTGGGCATTGATGTGCCAGGCTATGCGTCGTTAATGGTGGCTATTTTATTCCTCGGAGGGATTCAATTAATTAGTTTAGGAGTCATGGGGGAATACCTAGGGCGGGTCTATGAAGAGGTGAAAGCCCGTCCTCTCTATCTGGTGCGGGAGATTTGGGGGTTAGTGGACAATCAGCATCAAACCGGTTCCCCCCGATAGGTTCATGGGCAAGCTAACGGGTCATCGCCAAAGCCGGCATTTCTGCGGTCATGGCCAGGGTTGGGGAGACTTCCTTCGCAACCATCAGATCAAACCAAAAGGTGGTTCCCACCCCCAATTCACTGACGAGATGCACTTGACTGTGATGTTTTTCGATAATATTTCGCACAATGGATAATCCTAAGCCGGTTCCTTCTAGGGTATGGACACGATTTTCGACGCGGAAAAACCGATCAAAAATAGCGGCCTGGTCTTCGGCTTCAATGCCAATACCGGTATCCGAGACTTCCACTCTCACGAAATTTTGAGGGGGATCTTGCCGTTGGTTTTGGAAAGCGCGAATGACAATTTTGCCGCCCCCAGGGGTAAATTTTAGGGCATTGCCGACGAGGTTGGTCATCACTTGCAACAGTAGATCGTAATGGCCGAGAACGGTGGGTAACTGGGGTTCTAGGTCGAGGATTAATTGTAGGTTTTTATCCTTGGCATTGAGTTGATAGGTGCGAATGGTTTGTTCAATTAAGGGACACAGTTCAATGGCTTCTAGGTGATAAATTTTCGAGGATTCTAATCGGGATAAATCTAAGACATCATTCACTAAACGGGTGAGGCGATCGGTTTCGTGGTTGGCGGTTTCTAAAAATTCTCGGCGTTCCAATTCCGTTAAATCTTCCCCAAATTCACAGAGGGTTTCAATAAACGATTTAATATTAAATAATGGTGTGCGTAATTCATGGGACACATTACTAATAAATTGACTTTTTGCCTCGTTGAGTTCCACTTCGCGGGTAATATCCTGAACGGTGATCACAATGCCTTTTAAGTTTTCGCGGTATTGATCAAAGACCTGGGTTAACATGAGCCGAATGGTGCGGGGTAGGGGCTGGGTTAAGGTGATTCTAAATTCTTCGGGAATAAAGTTTGTTTCTTCCTGGTTGGGAACCGGGGTCAAGGGAACCAGGCTGGATTCCGTGGCCATTTCCCGCAGGGGTTGGGTCATTTGGACGGTGATTTCTTCGGGCAATAATTCAATGATATTTTGGCCAATAATTTCCTGACTTTGCCAACCCAGGAGATGACGGGCCGTGGGATTAACTAATAAAATCTGGAGATGGGTATTCACCAAAATTGCGCCATCGGCAATGGTGGAAACTAAGGTGTCTAGTTTGGCTTTTTCGGCGGTTAATTCTTCAATATTTTGTTCTTCGTAGCGTTCTAAACGTTCCGCCATTTCATTGAAACTGAGAATTAATTCCCCCAATTCACCGCCAAAGGGTAGGTTAATCCGTTGTTGAAAATCCCCGGCGGCAATATTTTTCACGCCCACTAATAATTCTTTGATCGGTTGGGTAATGGTTAAGGCATTAAAGACGGCTCCTAAAATGACCATTACCCAAATGGAAATAAACACGGCGATCGTCACGTCTCGCGTTAAGTTAGAGGAGTTGGCCACGGCCGGATTGGGGTTAATGCCTAGGGCTAGGGTTCCGAAATAGTGACCTTCATGTTTGAGGGGAATAAAAACATCGGTTACTTCTCCCTGGGGGGTACGGTGTTGGCGAATTAAAGGGGTATCGTTGGTGGCGAAGTCCTGGGTTGGTAATTCTAAGCGGCGGTCAATGGCTAGAGAACCCTGCATCGCCGTTTCTGCATAGGGAATCCCAAAGAAAATGCGTCCATCGGGATCGGCATAGATGAGGTAACGAAGATTAGACGTACTCTCGTAAAAACGACTGGAGAAGCGAGCAACTTCCGTTAGGTTATTTTCCGCGATCATGGGAGCCACATTGGCCGCTAAGAGTAACCCCACATCCCGACCAAAACGGGTATCTATCAATTGAGCATCCCGTTGAATGGTGTTAACGGCCCAAAAGGTGAGACCACTCATGAATAGGGAAACCACGAGGGTTGCGGCGGCCATTAAACGAGTCTGGAGGGTAAACTCTGACCACCAACGCCCAAAGAGCGATTGCAGGGTTTTAAGGAATGCGACCAAGGGGGATAACGGTAAGGTTGATAAAGGATGAAGGGAAAAGAGTGCAAAAACTCGATTCAATTATATCTTGAAGCTTTCTTTCGCGCTTTCCTTAGCTTTCTAAATCCCCTTCTAATACGGTGGCGATCGCCGCTTTCGCACTGGTTTGAAATTCGCGCACATTGACACGAGTTAATAACCCCACCGCCAGGATTAAGCCCATCGCTTGCAACACAAAAACACTGCTATAGGCCCAGACGGATTCGGGAAAAAGGGCCTTGCCGGCATTTAAAACCAAACCCCCAAAAACCGTTGCTAACCCCCTGGCCATGGACTGGGCTAACCCCCAGGCTCCAATAAAGGTTCCCGCTGTTTCTGCCGCCGTTAAATCTAACATCAAATTGGTAGCCCCGGCGGTAATCATCCCGGAAGCTAATCCAAAGAAGAGTAACCCCGATTTTAAAAGCATTTGATTGGTCGTCACCCCGGCCAGGATTAACAGAAAACAAAAAAGGGCGGCACTCCCACAGCCGATCTGCGTTGTCCGTTTTTTGCCCAATTTCGGGAGGGTGACAAAGCCGGTGGAGGCAATGCCGATCAGGGTTCCCATGCCAAAGAAGGCGTTTAATTGGGTGGTTTGGGAAATACACATGCCGAAGACTTCGCCCCCGTAGGGTTCCATCACCGCATCCTGCATAAAGAGACTGATGGTTAACACCACTAAAAAGGCAAAGAAAATACCGGTCTGGCGACTAGCGGTCAGAACTTTTAAGGCTCTCCCCAACGTAATCTGGTCTTCCCGTTCCTGGGGTTGGGTACGGCTGGCAAAGCGGGAATATTTTTTCTCAATGCCCCAGGTGGCGATCGCCACTAATCCTAAAACCAGACAGGGCATGATCACAAACACGGGATTAATGACGGCTTGTAACTGGGGAATATTCGCTGGCGTTTTGGTGGCGGTGGGATCATAGGTCAAGATGGCAGAACCGCAGATATTGGGACTATTTAACAAGCGGGAACTGACGATCGCCCCGATCACAATGCCCACCATTAACATTGACCAGACAATGCCGACTAATTGAGAACGGTTTTCTTCATCGGATACATCCACCAACAGAGCGGCAAAGGGAGTGGAACTAGCACTTAAGGCCACGCCATACCCGGCAAAAACCAGGGCGAGAACCCCGGCCCAGAGATAGGTGATCATTGTCCAACCCTGGGACTGAATACTGAACCCTAATTGCCAAACCACTTGTAACGCCACAAAAGCCAAGACGGTAAAGAACACCGCTCCGATCCACACATAGCCCGTGCGATGATAACCGCCAATTTTCCGACTATCGGAGAGTTGCCCAAACCAAATCCGGGTCGGACTGACAAACTGATACATGGCGATCGCCGCCGCCGCAATACCGGGTAAAACCGCCAATTCATCAATCAGAATCCGGTTCAACACCCCTAGGGTCAGCAGAGACATAATGCCTAGCCCCATTTGAAAGAGACCGAGACGGAACATGGTGAGTAGATGAATGGGAGGGGGATTGACCGTCATGGACTTGCCATCAATAGAACGTCAATTAACCACTTTAACGAAGGGATCGCCCCAAAACCAGTGATATAGTGATAAATGGGTTAATTATTCGCATTCATTTCGCATTTATTAGGAATACCAAAACAATGGCCAAATATGTGCTGTGGGGTCGCTATTGTGAAAACGTCCTGGAAAAACGCGCTCCTTTTCGCCAAGCCCATTTAGACGGACTACAGGCCCAAAAAGCCCAGGGGGTCTTAATTACCATTGGGCCAACGGAAGATTTAACCCAGGTCTTTGGCATCTACGAAGCAGATTCCGAAGCAACGGTGCGTCAACTGGTGGAAAATGACCCCTATTGGCAAAATGGCATTTGGACAGAGTACGACGTTAAACCCTGGATTCAAGCAATTTAATTAGGTGTAAATTAGGCGTAATCGTGGAAATTACCTTTTTGGGAACTAGCTCCGGTGTACCGACGCGATCGCGGAATGTGTCGAGTATTGCCCTGCGTTTACCCCAACGAGCGGAAGTGTGGCTCTTTGACTGTGGGGAAGGCACGCAACACCAATTCCTGCGGAGTGATGTCAAGGTTTCCCAATTAACCCGTATTTTTATTACCCATCTACACGGGGATCACATTTTTGGGCTGATGGGTTTATTGGCCAGTTGTGGTCTCGCGGGAACCGGCCAGGCGATCGCCCTCTATGGCCCCCCAGGATTAAGCGATTATCTCAAAGCCTGTTGTAAATATTCCCATACCCACCTCGCCCAACGGATTCAAGTCCACACCCTCCAGGAAGACGGACTAATCTACGAAGACGAAGAATTTCGGGTATTTTGTGGTCTGTTAAAACATCGCATTCCCGCCTACGGTTATCGCATTGAAGAAAAAGACCGGGCTGGCCGTTTTCAGGTGGAAAAAGCCCAGGCGTTAGGCATTCCCTCTGGCCCCCTCTACGGCAAACTCAAACAGGGTCAAACGATTACCCTTCCCAATGGCCAAAAAATTCGCGGGACGGATCTCTGTGAACCACCGGAATCGGGCCGCAAATTAGCCTATTGTACTGATACCGTTTTCTGTGAAGGGGCGATCGCCCTGGCCCAGGGAGTAGATGTTTTAATTCACGAAGCCACCTTTGCCCATCAGGATGCGGAAATGGCCTTTGATCGGTTGCACTCCACCTCTACCATGGCCGCCCAAGTCGCCCTCGCCGCCCAGGTCAAGCAATTAATCATGACCCACTTCAGTCCGCGTTATGCCCCCGGCAATGCCCTACAACTGGAGAATTTACTGTCAGAAGCCCAGGCAATTTTTCCCCAGACGATGCTGGCCAAGGATTTTCTCACCGTTGAAATTCCCCGGCACCAAACTGTTTAAACTCCCTGGGCTAACTCTTGGTTCAGGATCTGGCGTAATTTATTCAAACCCTGGGAAGACTTGGTTTTCGGACTAAAGGCATGAATCGGTCGGTGAAGCAGGGAGACTTTTTCTCGATGAGGAGCCGGCGATCGCCGGGAAGTTTCAGTCAAAGCCGGTAAGGGAACCACCCAGGGTCGTTCTTCGAGGGGTTCAGTCCAGGTCGGTAGCATTTCTTCCACTTCATCCCACATCGGCTCAAAATCCAGGGGAGGAGCGGGCAAAAGGCTCTGACGTGGGGATTGCCGCAGAATCGGCTCTAATAATTTGGGCGGAGGCAAGGGAACCGGAACTTTCACTTTTCCGTTGTCGTCCTGACCAATAGGTTGCAACAGAATTTTCGGCAAATTGTGGGAAATGAGGTGTTCAAACTCGTGATTGAAATGAAAGTAAGGATGCCCGCGCTTTTCCCAGAATTTCAGCAACTGTTCAACGGATACGGCTTTATAGCGACCTTGGTAGAGAGCTTCCACCACCGCCAGCCGAATCCACTGGGCCGAATAGTGTTCTAGCCACTGTTGAATCATATTGGCCGGCGTATTGCCCCGTAAGTCAAAACCGTAACAGGTTAACAGGGCCGCCGTTTGTAGGGTCTGAGCATCAGGTAGGGTTTGGGTCATCGGATTCAAAACGGTCTATTCTACCTAAGAGGTGTTTAAATCCTACCGTAAATTTCCCCCGTTGCGATGGTGGAA
>JAYKIP010000083.1:0-5959 GCA_035286205.1 Merismopediaceae cyanobacterium | reverse complement strand
GATCGTCCCCTCACCTTCGCCCAACTGTTAGAAACCCGTTCCCTGATTACCCAAAAATACGTTGATGCTGGTTATGTCACCTCCGGGGCATTTATTCCTCCGCAAACCTTGACCGATGGGGTGGTGTTAATTCGGGTGGTAGAAGGACAATTACAGACGGTCAATGTGCAGGTGACGGGCAAACTCAATCCCCACTACGTCCGCGATCGCCTGATGGCCGCCGGTCAAGGGGTCTTAAATGTACCGCAATTACTGGAAACCTTACAACTATTACAACTGAGTCCCCTGGTGGAGCAAATCTCTGCCGAACTAACCGCCAGTCCTGACGTGGGCCAAAGTATCCTCAATGTTTCGGTGGTGACAGCCCGTTCCTTTTATCCCAAAGCCCTCCTCGATAATGGTCGTAATCCCCTTGTGGGGAGTTTTCGCCGGGGAGCCGAATTAGAGGAACGCAATTTAACCGGCAATGGCGATCCCCTGGTGGTTCTCTATCGCAATACCGATGGCAGTAATGAAATTGATGCCCGCTACCGTTTACCCCTGACCCCCAGCAATACCACCCTATCCCTGGGCTATCGCAATTTAACGGGCAAGGTGATTGAACCGCCCTTTAAGGAATTAGATCTGCGGTCTTACTACGAAAAGTATGAAGTCAGTCTTCGTCAACCGCTCTGGCAAACCCCCTATCAAGAACTGGCCCTCAGTCTCGGTTTTGATCAGCAAAATAGTTTGACGACCCTCCTCGGTGAAAATTTTCCCACCAGGGGCGCGGATCTCGATGGGCAAATGCGTCTAGCCAGTTTGCGTTTTGTTCAGGAAGGTTTTACCCGCAATGACACCCTGGTTTTAGCCGGGCGTTCCGAATTTGCCCTAGGCATTAACGCCTTTGGGACAACCACTCCCTACGATGCGGCCTATAATCCCCAGGCTCCCAATCCCAATTACCTGCTCTGGCGGGGTCAGGGTCAATGGGTGCAATTTTTGGCTCCGGATACGCTACTGGTCGGGCAACTCCAGGGACAGTGGGCCAATAGTCCGTTACCTTCCCTAGAACAGTTCACCCTAGGGGGATTAGGCAGTGTGGTGGGCTATCGGCAAAATACTCTCCTTACGGATAATGGGCTATTTGCGGCCCTCGAAGTTCGTTTACCTTTGTACCGGCAGCCCGAAGAAAAAGCGGTTTTGCAACTGGTTCCCTTTGTCAATTTTGGGACGGGTTGGAATACGGATTCTCCTAACCCGGAGGTGAATACCCTCGCCTCAGTGGGTTTAGGCTTACTTTGGCAGTACAGCGATCGCCTCTCAGCCCGGATTGATTGGGGCAAACGACTAGGGAAAGTTCCCTATCTGGAGGGGTCTAGTTGGCAGGATGACGGGATTATTTTTAGTATTACCTTAAGCCCTTGACCGTCCCTTTTCTGAGCAAAACCGGTTGAACACGGGTTGTATATTGGGGCTTATTCACGCCAATATTGCGGTTGGTTGAGAGCATCGGCACACTGCACGGAGCCTTGAAAATGGCCCAGAATCCCAGGATGGAGTTCCTTCAGCATCCAAGCATCCCACTGTTCTAGGTCTAGGGGATAGGGGGGTGCAAAATCTTGAACGCTTGCAGTCGTAAAACCGTACTTTGTGTAATAGGCGGGATACCCCAACACAAAAACCAGTCCAATGCCCTCTGCTTTTAGCCGTTGTAGTCCATCTTGAATCAATTGGCCGCCGATCCCTTGGTTTTGATAGTGGGGATGAACCGATAGAGGGGCCAAAATCATCGCGGAAATTGTTTGCGAACCACTAATGAGCCTGACCTGGGTAAACAGAATATGCCCCACCAGGCGATCGCCGACAGTTGCCACTAACGAGAGACTGGGTTGAGCGGTCGGATCCGTTAATAGATGGTTGACTAACGCTTCAATTTCCGGCCCTTGTTCTGGCCCAAAGGCGGCTTGAAGGATCTCGGCCATGGCTGAGTGATCAGATTCTGTTGACCGGCGGATTTTTCGGTTCATCATAAGCTTGACATTCGGATTCAGTTGGATAACGCGATGTGCAAAGAGAGCCTGCTGAAACAGTTGCTGAAACAGTTGACGAAAAGTGGCTAAACCACGTTCATTTTGGTGTCGTTTTTTGAGATACGTTTCAGGCAGAAGTCCGCCTTTTGAAGGAGGATTTAGGGGGATCGTTCTAGGAGATCCAAAAATTATAGGTTTAGACACCACCAAATGCGAACCATGGTGACAGCGGAGATTGAACTCTCCCTCACTATTTTCTACGGAAATGTACCAAAGAGGTCAAACGTTCACCTGGGCGATCACGGTGCGGTGACGGGGACTGTTGGGCGTAATAGTCACTTGATCAAAACCGGCGGCTAATAATTCCTGTTCTAAATCTAAGGCAAAATACTCGTCCATAAAGGGTTCCGTACTTTTCAACAGCGTCATAATGTAGGGCGGCATCGTTAAATACGCCTGGGAGCGCGGATTCATATCCATCAGCGTGAAGGCTCCTCCTGGCCGTACCAGACGACGAACTTCGCGGAAAATACGGCGGGTGGGTTCCTGGGGCATTTCGTGAAAGAGCAGAAAAGCCGATACGAGATCAAAGGATTGAGCCGGCAACGAAGTCGCTTCCGGGAGTGTATGAACCCAGGTAATACCCGATTGCTTGGCCTCACCTAAATAATGGGCCAGGGTGACGTAATAGGGTGAAAAATCCAGACCCGTTAAGGTGGCTTGGGGATAATAGTCTTGCAGAATGAAAGTGCTTAATCCCACCGTGCAATGTAAATCTAAAATCGCCTGGGGTTCATAACCTAATTGGGCTTTTAAGACTTCGTGATAACTTTCCCGTAAACGGCGATCGCCCTGGGCCCCGGCCTCCGGATAGAGACTGGCATGGACAGCATTGGCGGCCACCTCAAATTCAAACGCCGCTTCCCAACAGAGATGACCCTGATCGTAACCATGGAAAGAAGCTTGGTAATAATCCGGATAGGTCAGCCCCGGATTATGAATCGCTTGCCAGTCCGTTTGCCAATCCTGTTGTTGCCATTGACGCACCGTTTCTCGCCAGGGAATCCCTAATCGTTCCGCTCGTTTGATCATCATCTGTCGGGCCTGGGCCTTGGCGATCGCCCAGAGGGGTTTAATGGCCAACAACCCGGACACTAATTGGGTGGTGAAATGGGGAGCAGGAGCGAGAGTACTGGCAGTCATAGCAACAAGGAAAGAGAAATAATAAAATTGCTAACAAAAAAGGGGACTTAAACCGCCTGGGGTTGGGGCTGAGGTTGGAATTGGAAGAGAGAATAAACGACATTACGGCGAATATCAATCATCATCTCCAAGAACATTTCATAGCCCTCTTGTTTGTATTCAATCAAGGGATCTTTTTGACCGTAACCCCGCAGACCAATGGATTCCCGCAGAGCTTCCATAGACTGTAAATGTTCCCGCCAGAGATTATCAATTTGTTGCAAAATAAAGAACCGTTCCGCTTCACGCATTAAACCGGGCCGGGCTTGATCCACTTGATATTCTTTCAAATCGTAGGCTTTGCGGACTTCCTCATGGAGAAAAGTTTTCATTTCCGGAACCGTCATATCGCTCATATCTCCCACCGTAACATCCTCTAAAAGATAGATAAACTCTTTGGTTTTATTGAGCATATTTTCCAAGTCCCATTCTTCCGGCGGTAACTCGGCATTAACGTAGGCATCCACAATTTCATCCATGGTTTTTTCCGCATAAACCAAGACCTGTTCCTTGAGATCCAAGCCTTCTAAAACCCGACGACGTTCCGCATAGATGGCCTTCCGTTGGTTGTTCATCACCTCATCGTATTCAAAAACCTGTTTCCGAATATCGTAGTAATAGGTTTCCACTTTTTTCTGCGCCCCTTCCAGGGAACCCGTTAACATTCGGGATTCAATGGGCATATCTTCTTCCACCCGGAACGCATCCATTAAACCCGCCACGCGATCGCCGCCAAAAATTCGTAATAGGTTATCTCCCAAACTGAGGAAAAAGCGAGTAGAACCGGGGTCACCTTGCCGCCCTGCCCGACCGCGTAACTGGTTATCAATGCGTCGAGACTCATGGCGTTCCGTCCCAATGACGTGCAGACCCCCTAACTCCACGACTTCTGAATGTTCCTGACTGGTAAAATTTTCGTATTCTTTCCGCACCAAATTATAGGCCTCCCGCAGTTTTTGAATGACCAGATCGTTAGTCGGTGCTTTTTCCGAGGCAACGGCTAATTTATCCTCCGCTTCTAACTCGCTTAAACTCTGTAAACCGTACTCGCTGACTGCAAATTTAACGGCATCTTTTAAGACCTGTTCCGCTTCCGAAGAAATGTCTGTGGGGAAAATTTCCGCCGAGACTTTCCAGGTTTTTTTCTTACCCGTTGGCCCAAATCCCTGGGGCCGTTGACCCCCAAAACCCATACCGGCAGTTGTTGTTAATTGGCCATCTTCCGGTTGCACAATTTGCGGCATAAAATATTCCCGGACTTTTAAGCGGGCCATATAGTCCGAGTTCCCCCCCAAAATAATGTCCGTTCCCCGACCTGCCATATTGGTGGCAATGGTAACTGCGCCTTTTCGACCCGCCTGGGCAATGATTTCCGATTCCCGTTCCACGTTCTCCGGGCGAGCATTCAAGATATTGTGGGGAATCCCTTTTTCTAACAGTAACCGCGAGATCACTTCCGATTTTTCGACGCTAGTGGTTCCCACCAGAATCGGACGACCTTGTTTATGTAATTCCTCACACTCCAGGGCGATCGCCTTCCATTTTGCTTCCTCATTTTTATAGACCACATCGGGCCAATCCTGACGACGGGAAGGGCGGTTAGTCGGGGTAATCGTCACCTGAAGGTTATACACCTTTTCTAATTCCGTTTCCTCTGTTTTAGCTGTCCCGGTCATGCCCGACAATTTGGGATAAAGCAAAAAGAAATTTTGATAGGTAATCGTCGCTAAGGTTTGACTTTCCCGTTGAATTTCCACCCGTTCTTTGGCTTCGATCGCCTGGTGCAGACCATCACTCCATCGCCGACCGACCATAATCCGGCCCGTAAACTCATCTACAATCACCACTTCATCATCACGAACAATATAATTCACATCTTTTAAAAATAATTCCTTGGCTTTAATCGCATTAAAAATATAATGGGCCCAGGGATCATTCTTATCAAATAAATCGGTCGTATTTAATAATTTTTCCGCCTTTTCAAAGCCATCATCGGTCATTAACACATTGCGTTGCTTTTCATCCACTTCATAATCTTCATCCTTCAGTAATTGGGCCGCAATATCCGAGGCTTGGAGATATTTTTCCGTCGGACGTTCCACCTGACCCGAAATAATTAACGGCGTGCGGGCTTCATCAATCAGAATGGAATCCACCTCGTCAATCACACAGAAATTAAAGGGACGTTGCACCACTTCTACCATCGAGGTCGCCATATTATCCCGCAAATAATCAAAACCCAATTCGCTGTTAGTGGTATAGGTCACATCACAGGCATAATTTTTTTTGCGTTCTTCCGGGGTCATGCCCGACTGGACTAAGCCCACCGACAACCCCAAAAAGCGATGAATTTGGCCCATCCATTCCGCATCCCGCCGCGCCAGGTAATCGTTCACCGTCACCACATGAACGCCCTTACCCGTCAGACCATTGAGATAGGCAGGCAGGGTCGCCACCAGGGTTTTACCTTCCCCCGTCTTCATTTCCGCGATCTGGCCTTTATGAAGAATGATGCCCCCCAGCAACTGCACATCAAAATGGCGCATTCCTAACACCCGTTTTCCCGCTTCCCTCACCACCGCAAAGGCTTCCGGCAGAATTTCGTCTAAAATCTCCTCCGTTTCTTCGTTATTGCGGGCTTTTTCCAGCATTTCCCGAAAGGCCACGGTTTTCTGCTTCAGTTCCTCATCGCTCAGGGCGGTTAT
>JAYKIP010000082.1:0-7894 GCA_035286205.1 Merismopediaceae cyanobacterium | reverse complement strand
GTTAGAGATTGACGGCATTAAAACTATCGTTAATTTGACCTCCAATCACAAACATATTCTTTCCTTTCTCGGCTCTTCCTGTCAAAAATACTACTTTGTCTCTTGATTTACCTGCGGAATGTGGGATCCAACGCTCAAAAGCGCGGACAGGGCGATCCGCTTTAACGCCAGGTTGCAAAATAATATAACCGGCTGGGGTCATGTGTCCAGGCGGAAGAACGAAGTCAACCACGGGATTTTTCCTGAGCCGTTCTTGCCATTCTTCACGCCAGCGACTCAAAGTTGGCCCCAGATTTTTGAGACCTTGTAAAGAAAATAAATCGAGAGATAAAGGTATCACAACAAAATCGGAAGCCATTAACGCCGCTCGATTGATCGCTCCTAAATTCGGCCCTAAATCCATCAAAATAACTTGAGCTTGGGTTTGTTGAGCCGCCTCTAGGAGTAAACGCCGAAAAGCGGAAATGACCCGAAAAGCCCGTTCTTTACCCTCTAAACACCCTGCCCATTGACTCGATAATTCATCTTCAAGGTTTGATAAGTCTAAATCTCCCACTAACAGACTTAGATGTTCGGCAATCTTTTCTAATGGCGGGCTGGCAATATCACCCATTCCTCTTAACAAAGGTTTAATGGAACGGAATAGGGTATTGGGCGTTTCTTCTCCTTCCCAGATTTCGACTAAACGTTCTTCTGATAAAAATGCGGCAGTTAAATTCGCCTGGGGATCGAGATCAGCGGCAATCACCGATAAACCTAAATCCCAATACATCCAAGCTAGATGATATACCAGGGAAGTGTTTCCGACCCCACCTTTATTATTAAAAAAAGCAATAATGGGGGGACTCATACACTTCTCCTAACGGTGACAACAAAATGCGTAGCTTCTAAGGTAAATTCTGCGACCGGATTGCCATTATTCTTGAGGACTTTTTGAGCGGTCGGAATGCCAATGCCAAAACGTTGCACATATCCTAAATTTTTCATGACTTCTGCTAGGTAAGGATTGCGATAATCGGTCACTCCTTGGCCAAAATTTTCCCGATTTACCTGACCAAAAAGACCCCCCGGATTATGAATTTCAATACGATCAGCAAACCAATATAATCGGATGGGAGCATAGGTAGCTTCATAGGAGCGGTGCATAATCGCATTGTTGATAAATTGCTGTAAGGCACTGAGGGGATAGTCCGGTTTTTTGACCTCAATAGTTCCCTGGGTAATATCTGTAGCAATGGTAATATTTGCCCGCACAATATCATCGGTATAATGCAAGACATCCATTAAAGAACCACTGATTTCTTTTTGATCGCGAATAGGGGTATCTAACTCTAGTCCTTCAAAACGAACAAATTGAATATAAGCTGCCGGAATAAATTGGCGGGGATCTTTTCCCACAACTAATACCCCTAAATGACTCGGTTGCAGGGAGGCCGGGGTAATAAACCGTAGAGACATTAATTGTTGCTCTAGGGAACGTTGATTGGCTTCTAGAATATCAGGTGCTAAGGCCGCCGGTAAGTAAACCCGTTCAAACAAGAGCAGGTCTAAGTCTTCCAATCCTGCCGAAATAGAGGGCTGTAGATCCCAGGGTAAATCTCGAAATCGTCTTTTTTCGTTTAATCGTCTTTCCTCTTCGGGGGTGGCGATCGCCCGTCTTGGCCCGACCCGAATCCAGACACGACCCTCATAACGAACGGGAGGAGCATCGGCGGGTTGCACAATCACCACGGCCATTTCACAATGATTGAGCGTGACTTTTTTGACTTCTAAGTGAGGGAAAGGCAGAATAGTACCATCAGATCGAAACCCTGCTAGGTTTACCAATAACTGATCAGTAATATTTTGGTTTGCACAACTGCCATCATCATTAATCCCAATAAAAAGCACCCCAGGTTGTTGATAGTTAGGTAAATCATTGGCAAATGCACAAATGGCCTGACGAATTTTTTTGTCGTCTTTCCCCGATGCTTTTCGTTCTACCCGATCCGATTCTAAATCGAGGAGTAAACGGGATAAAATCTCATCTTCCATGGTAATTGATTGGCCATAAAAATCCCTTCAAGGCTGATTTCCATCTTAAACCTGAAGGGAGCGATCGCCGCAATCAACCAAAACAGGGGAAATTAATAACTGAATTCTCCCAAAATTTTGACTTCCGGCTCTAAATGCAAATGACAATGGGCTTGGACAGTGTTTTGGACATGGAAAATCAGGTTGAAAATGTCCTGGGCCTTGGCATTTCCCGTGTTTAAAATAAAATTCGCATGACGTTGCGACACTTCGGCTCCCCCAATGCGATACCCCTTTAACCCTAATCCTTCAATTAAGCGGGCGGCATACTGGGGGGTGGGATTGCGAAAAACACTGCCACAACTGGGCTTATCGTAGGGTTGGGTATTCTTCCGCAGATGAAGATTGGTGGTGGTTTGGGTCATGATCTCATCGCGGGTAAAGCCGGTTTTGAGTTGGAAAGTTGCCTCTAAAACCACGTAGGATTGACCCTGGAGGCGGGAGGTGCGATAACTAAACCCTAAGTCTTGATTGTCTAGGATTTCAATTTGACCTTGGGGATTTAACACGGTGGCACTAACAAGGGTTTCCGCCGCACATTGATTATGGGCCCCGGCATTCATCACCACCGCTCCCCCAATGGTTCCCGGAATCCCTACAGCCCATTCCAAACCGCTCCAGCCCCGTTTGGCCGCTTGCCAACCCGTTTTGGCGAGGGGTTCCCCAGCCGCGACGGTAATGCGCCCGGTTTCTTCTTCAAAATAACTTTGACGCAGATGACGAGTGCTTAACACTAGCCCCGGAATCCCCCGATCGCTGATTAACAGGTTAGAGCCGGCCCCCAACACCGTTAAAGGCATTTGCTCCTTTTGCAACCATTCTATGGCCGCATAGAAACCGGCCCGGTTACGGGGAGCCGTGTACCATTCCGCCGTTCCCCCCACGCGGTAGGTGGTATATTCCGCTAAAGAGGTTTGGGGTTCAATGAAAGTATCCGTGCCGTATAGGGCAATGGGAGTCGTCTGGGGCGATCGCAGGGCAACAGTAGTCATGGTATTTAAAAGCCTAGGGCAATAATCAAGAGAGAAAGCGGGGGAATCGTTAAGCACACATTACCATTACGGTAATTGACTGGTCTTGATCCGGACAGTTCCACAGAAACGGAAAGACCAAAACCAAGCCAGTCTAGCGGCCGGTTAAACCTCTTTAATCGCACTACAGGCGGTAATCACATCCGGAATTTGCTGATTGAGATTACCGGCTCCCAAAAAAAGCACCAGATCGCCCGATTGCAACACCTTTGGTAAAAAGTGCGGTAATTCGCTGAGGGAAGGTTGATAAATCACCTGGGGATGATGGTCACTCACGGCACGGGCGAGGTCTTCCCCTTGGATTTGGTGGACATTGGTTTCCCCCGCACTGTAAATATCCGTCAGAATCACCAGATCCGCATCCTTAAAGGAAGTCGCAAAGTCAGCCAGAAAATGATAGGTGCGACTGTAACGGTGGGGTTGAAAAATGGCGACCACGCGTTCATATTTGCCATGCTCGACTTTTTGCCGGGCCGCCGCGATCGTCGCTAATAATTCGCTGGGATGGTGGGCATAGTCGTCAATAAAAGTAATGCCTTTACAGAATCCTTTCATCTCAAACCGCCGTTTGGCTCCCCCAAAGGCCGCGATCGCCTTAGCAATCACCGTAAACTCCACGCCCAGTAAACGACCTACCGCCACCGCCGCCAGAGCATTACTGATATTGTGTTCACCGGGTAAACTGACTTGCATTTCCCCCAATAGCTGGCCCCGTTCCCACACCTGACAGCGACTGCCCTGGGCATTATAGGTAATCTCTTGGGCTTGGTAATCTGCTGGCCGATGCAAACTGTAGGTAATCCCCAGATTTAAACGACTGCGAACCCCCTCACAATCCACGCAACCAATCAAGGTTTCACAATGGGACTCAAAGGCTTTGAAAATCTCGACCACCTCATCCAAACTGCTGTAGTGATCGGGATGGTCTAATTCGATATTGGTGACAATGCCAATTTTCGGATGGTGTTTGGTCAAAGACCCATCGGATTCATCCACCTCGGCCACCAGATATTTTCCTTCTCCTAAGCGGGCATTTCCGTCCCAAGCGTCCACCTCACCGCCGACAATTACCGTCGGATCTAGCCCTGCTTGCAACAACATAAACCCAATCAGACTGCTCGTGGTGGTTTTGCCGTGCGTCCCGGCGACTCCGATCCCTTCATACTCGTCAATTAACGCCGCTAACACATCGGAACGATGGAACATCGGGCAACCTTTTTCCACTGCCGCTTGATATTCCGGATTATGGGCCGCGATCGCCGTTGAACAAATCACTTGAGGTAACATCTTGGCCTGATGACGACCATTACCATTACTGGCCGCCAACACCGACGTTGACTGCTCACGGCGGCCCCCCACTGCAACGGGTAATTTCGCGCCGGTCTGCACCTGTAACGACTGAAAAAGCTCTAAATTCTTAGCCTCTTGACGGGTAAAAACATGAACCCCGACCGCCTCTAACCGTTCCGTAATGTGACTAGACCGCACATCCGACCCCGAAACCAAAAAACGACGCTTCGCCAAAACATAGGCCAATGCCGACATCCCAATACCGCCAATTCCCATAAAATGGAAAGGCCGCCCACCAAAGTCAATTTTTGTCACAACAAACACTCCTCACAGACCACAAAGCCGATTTCTAGGAATCCCCTAGAGATTTCGGTGTTATCATAACAAAAACTCTACCTTTAGGTAGAAATTACAAGATTATCTTGGCTTAAAGTTGTGACCTTCCCTCCGTGACCCAGGGCGATCGCGGCTTCCTAATCCCCTTTGAGCAAGCCTTTGAGCACCAACCTCCAAAAAAAATCTCAATTTAGGGATCGAATGGATCTGCCTTTAGGCTATGATTGGTGTCATCAAAATTTTATCTTAATGTACTAAGCTAACACACAGAGGGCAAGACGCAGTGATTAGAGTAGCGATCAACGGGTTCGGGCGTATCGGACGCAACTTTTTACGGTGCTGGATCGGTCGGACAAACAGCCAAATCGAAGTTGTTGGGATTAATGATACCTCAGATCCCAGAACCAACGCTCATCTGCTTAAATATGACTCCATGTTGGGGAAATTAAATAACGCAGAGATTAGTGCTGATGACAATTCCATTACCGTCAATGGAAAAACCATCAAATGCGTTTCTGATCGCAATCCCTTAAATCTCCCCTGGGCGGATTGGGGCATTGATGTCATCATCGAAGCTACTGGGGTTTTTGTGGATTATGAAGGAGCCTCTAAACACTTAGCGGCGGGGGCCAAAAAAGTCTTGATTACCGCTCCGGGTAAAGGGGCCAACGTGGGAACCTTTGTGGTGGGGGTAAACGATAAAGACTATCGCCACGAAGAGTATGAAGTGTTAAGTAATGCCAGTTGCACCACTAACTGTTTAGCCCCGATCGCCAAAGTGTTAAACGATGAATTTGGCATCATCAAAGGCACCATGACCACCACCCACAGTTACACAGGGGATCAACGGATTCTAGATGCCAGCCATCGGGATCTCCGTCGGGCCCGGGCCGCGGCGGTCAATATTGTTCCTACCTCCACCGGGGCCGCTAAGGCAGTCGCGCTGGTTATTCCCGAACTCAAAGGCAAATTAAACGGGATTGCGTTACGGGTTCCCACGCCTAACGTTTCTGTCGTTGACCTGGTGGTGCAAGTGGAGAAAGGCACGATCGCCGAACAGGTGAATGAAGTGTTGAAAAATGCGGCAGAAGGTCATCTTAAAGGCATCTTAGATTATACCGATCTTGCCCTGGTTTCCAGTGATTTTCGGGGGACGGACTGTTCCTCCACCGTTGATGGTCAATTAACCATGGTCATGGGCGGCGATATGGTCAAAGTAGTGGCTTGGTACGATAACGAATGGGGTTATTCCCAACGGGTAGTTGACTTAGCGGAAGTCGTCGCTCGCAATTGGAAATAAACAAGATTATTTATCCGATTCAAGATAAATCAGGAACAGGCATGACGCTTCGTTGTGCTTGTTTTTTTGTGTTAAGGAGAGGGGCCAGGAATCGGGGTGCCATTGGGTAAATCCAATTCAATTTGGGGGCCTCGATCTAACACTTCAATATCCCATTGACCCCTGCGTGCCGTCTCAAAGACAACAAACCTACCATCAGGACTAATCTGGGGATTGCGTATCCAGCTACGATAATTTAGGGTTAATAATTCCGTGCGTTGGGTTAACCGGTCATACAGGGCCACATCCGGCCGACCTTGCAAACTGGAGAGATAGACAACATAGCGACCGGTACGGCTCAAACTGGGACTTTCGGCGATCGCATTGCCCTGATTGAGACCGGGATAATTAATGATCTGTTGCGTGAGGAGGTCATAGAGCAAAATTTGCCGACTGCCGTTGCGATTCGAGACAAAAGCCATTAACCGTCCATCACCGCTTAAGCTGGGTTGTTCATCATTAAAACGACTATTTAAGCCCAGGACTAACGGGGAACTTGGCAACCAACTACAACCCGTTAAGCAAACTAACCCTAGGCCGAGGAGAACCCTGCTCCATTGGGGATTCAAGATCCTGAAATCAATGGTAAGCACTCAATCTCTGAAGAATGAAAGTGATAGAAATAATTAACAATGAATCATTAATTAATAGTCAAAACCACCGGTCTCGTCATTTGGGCGATCGCCGTTCTTGCGGGGGGATGCCTCCTGGTCAGGAGAAGCCGGGGGAAAATCCTCCTCTTCTAGGGGTTGATAATCCACATAGGCGGCCGGGGGTTCATCTTCGTATAAGCCGGGTTTGGGCGATTCAGGACGAGGGCGACGGGGCGGGCGACTACTTTCGGGACGTTCCGGGCGGTAGGTATCCTCTTCTCGGCTGGGATCACTCTCCGGGCGGGGGCGAGGACGACGACGGGGGGCTTGTTCTTCCCAGACATCCTCATCCCAACCGGCGTAGGTATTGGTTTCAGAGCGGGGACGACGGGGTGGACGGTTGCTGTCAGCGCGATCGGGACGATCCGGGCGTTCAGAGCGATCAGGACGATTACTACCAGAGGGACGACGATTCCGGCTCGGACGGGGTTCATCTTCTTCATAACCGCTACTGCGATTGGCACGCGGATCGGTATAGCCCCGCAACCGGCGTTTATCCCGGTAGGGATCTTCCTCTTCGTAGGGTTCCAACTGGTCAAGTTCCGCTTCCGTATAGACGCGCGTTTTGCTCACCCGGCGATCGTCAGCGTAGGGAGTACTGCGGCGGGCTTGTTCGGTGGTAATGCCCCGTAAACGGATAGTTTCGACGGCAAAAAATACCGTTGATCCCGTTAACAGAAGTTGGCCAAATTGCAAAATGGGGTCAAGTCGCCAGCCTTGGAAGAGTAGAATCAAACCACAGAGGAGTCCCACCGCCGAAAAGAAAATATCGTAGTCACGGGAAACCTCTGGCCGCACGGAGCGCAAAAAATACAGACCGGCTCCCGCTACCGCCAGAAAAATCCCTAAAATACTCGCTGAATTTAGCCCAAAATTAACCATTGATCCTGTTAACGATGCTCCATCGCCCCTATGCTAACGAATTTTCTTCCCTGAAATAAAGAAATAGCCCCACCCCAATCAGAGTGGGGACATCGGATTAGACATTACGTTTGATTTTATCTTTCTGGCTAATGAAGATGAGGGCTACGGTCAAGGGAATAACCACAATGACGGCTCCCCACACTAAACTCCAGAGAAAATTCGCTAAAGACGGTGTCATAGAAATTTAACCTTTTGCATTGAAAAACAAGTCGTCCCTCATTTTATCGGTTTTGCTTCTTTTCTCTCAA
>JAYKIP010000081.1:0-4603 GCA_035286205.1 Merismopediaceae cyanobacterium | reverse complement strand
TCATCAAGGGTTTTTCCTTGACTATAGCAGGCTTTTAGTTGCGGAACTTCACCGACATACATACCATCTTCGTCTTGTTCTATGATGACGTAAAATTGTCTTTTATCCATTTTCTATAAATGTTTTTAGCTGTTTGTTAGAACTCATAATAGCATAAGTTTGGAGGAAAAGAGGGGGAAACAAAAAAAGACAGACCGGGGCCTGTCAATGAGTAGAAGGGTTATTTGGGGTTTGCTCTCCCTAATTTTTTATTGGGTAAGGGAGACTTTAAAGGATTAGGGGAGAGTGCGTGGGACGCACCCTACAGACTACTGAACAGGCTGTTGTTGATACGCAGTAAAATTACCAAGTTGGGGTGAGAAGCTCGAAGGCTGAAAGTAAGAGGGAAGAGTTGACCAAGTTCCTGTTTGAATGACTGAAGGTGTGTTTCCATTATTGGAGCCACAGTTTCCTTTTCCCCAGGAATACCCAAAAAGGCTACCATACCAACTTCCCCCCCCTGTTTTTCCAAGGTCATAAGCTGGTGCCAAAATCAAACCATCAACACGAGCATTTCCCTTAAGACACATCAATCCAGTGCCAGGAGTTGCACTAGATGTTGCATAGGCAAAGATCTCCAAATCGCTAGGACTACAATCTGTGACCCCTTCACAGTTATGATTTAGATCACCACTACCATTAAATTTTACATCCCCTAAGACATAAAGGTTTACTTCTTCGGACGTACTCACATTAATTGTGGAATTACCACTACTTCCACCGATACTATTAACAAGATAACGGTAAATGCCATCGGAACTAGCAACATCTGTAGAACGGGGGAGGTTAACAGTCACACTACCATCAATTGAACCAAGATTGTTATAGACAAATACATCTCCATTGGTTGGCTTATTGACCGTAACCCGAACTCCACTGACCGAACTTGTACAAACTTTTGCTTTCCCTTTCCCTGTACAAGTTGTTGTTGGGGTATTAGCAGAATTATCAAGAGTGTAGTGATAATTTCCATCGGTAGCTGTTGCATCCGCAGGACTAGTGCGTGGCAAGGTTACGCTAGTTGTAATACTGCCTAAGTTGACAGCAATACTGGAAGGGTTAGGCGGTAAAAGGGGAAAAGAAAGATTTGTTTTACGAGCAGTTGCCCCTGGTACAATGTTCTTGACAAGACGCTGACTTTGCACACTACTGACATAGGAGTCGCTTAATCCTCCACTACAATCACTAAACAGTACGTTGGCATCAAACCTGTTGCCATTGGGGTCAAGTGCAGTATTAGATGTTTCCCAGCTATTACTTCCAGTTGTATTAATTCCACCTTTTTTAATCCATAATCCGGGGGCAACATCGGAGGCACCGACTCCTGCAGAAGTACCTGAAACAGGAATATTTACAGCAATTCGAGCAGCAGAACTCGCTCCATTGTCACCACTTTCACCTTGGATAATTAAAGAACCTGTTTGAGGAGAGGTGCCCGGCATTGCTCCAGCCGTTCCAGAATAAGTATAGCCCACTACTCGGTATTTCCCTTTACTAGTATCATTGGCATCAAGGGAAGATGTAGAATTTCCGGCTACTACTAGAAGACTGGCTAGTTGAGCCTTAATAGCGTTTTCTTTATTGGTTACATCAGTACCCGTGCTAGAGCAAGCTGTCGAAGATGCTACCTTATTGACGTAATTGGCAATGCTAGAACCACTTGCGAGCGATACTGTTGTTTTATCACTGGATAGAGTCATGGCACTACCCCAGTCACTCATAGGATACAGTGCAATAAACTTGACATTGCCCATCAGACTTTGGACACGCGCTAACCCAGCTTCTGCTGCCGCCATGCTTTTTGTTTTTGCATTTTGGGAAACAGCTTGGTTTTGATCCGCTTGGCCCCGGATTAACATTGTGGCAGCGACCACTAAGCCAACTACGCCGATCATCAAAGCCATGGGTAACGCAAACCCACGTTGGGGACGATAACGACGATGAATAAGATTCAAAACTAAGCGATTGTTCATAACCCTAACCCTAAATTGGTGCTTCTAATGATCATTGTCTAAAGTTTAAACCCAAACTTCAGTGATCTCTGTCACTTGTTATGGGTTATCTTACCTGACTTACTAAGTGTCCTAGATCACAGGATGCCGTGACCAAGACCGGGAGTGAAGCCTATTTTCCCTGACCGTAACCCTGACATTATCAAGCTTTCACCCCTGATTCCCTGAAACATTGGGACAGTGATCAAAGAACACCACTGATTGCCCTCATCACGAAAAATACGCAGGGGAAAATGAAGAACCCTAGACAAACTCCGTGTATTCACCCAACCACTTTACTCAGAAAATCTCAGGATTAATCCGTCACCGGAAATACCAACTGCTCCGTATCCACCATATTGGGAAAATCCTTAAAGATCATCGTGCAGGACTTCACAAACTTTTTGGCCCACTGCTGAGATAACTCGATTTGGGCCGGGCTTAACTTATCCTTGACCGAACCTTGATAGGTGACCTTCGCCGTTGAGCGATTAATGTCAAACTGCTCAAACCATTCCAAACTGGGACGACTCGATTGTAAATACCGACTGGTCATCGTGTTACCGAGATAACGATTGCCCAACTCACTGAGATGGCTAAACATCAACAACAAATCTTCCACCGTTAACGACAGTTTGCTGAAATCTACCGCCTGGGATTGCGCTGTCGCAGAGGGGGGGCCCGGTGTCACGGCGATCGCCACTTCTCCGACCTTCTTTAGCCCGGCTTTGGTGGGATTAAACATGGCATCAAAACGGGTTTTGTTATTGTATTTCGCTTGGGAGAGGTCGGCCCCCGTTAAACTGGCCCCATTAAAATAAGTCCCATTGAGATTAGCACCCTGTAAATTGGCGCGGGTTAAAAACGCTCCTGTACAAAGGGCTTCCTCCAGATTGGCCCCCTGTAAATTAGCCTTGAGGAGATAGGTTTTGATCAAAGAGGCTCCCTGAAGATTGGCCTTCTCTAAATTGGCACTAGAGAAATCCGCCCCGTTACAATAGGCTCCCTGGAAATTAGCCCCCTGGAGATCCGTATCTCGGAGATTCGCCTCCGTAAAATCCGCACCACTGAAATTGGCTCCCGCTAGGTTTAACCCGTGTAAATCTTCCCGACGGAGTTGCACCCCCTGAAAATCGCGCTCTCCCGCTTGATACTTTGCTTGTATTTCCTGGGCAGTACTGCTCTGAACCATAACTGCGATCGCTCCTGAAGCCGCCAATAAAATCTTCCCCATTTTAACGGTTAAATCCCATTGATTAGACTTTATCTCCCTAAATCCCTAGGAATCCCCCTAAATTCTTCTTGGTAAGGGAGACTGGTTTGAACTCTCCTCAAATTCCCATTAATCCCCCTTACTAAGGGGGACTGGTTTGAACTCTCTTCAATTTCTCTTGTAAAGGACTCATGATTCTAGGTTGGCGATCGCTGAGGGATTTTCCCAAGATTCGATGGACTCCAATACCTAATTAAAAATCATAGTTAATGCCTAAATATAAGCCATCATCTTGAATATTATTCCCACGAATATTTAAATTCATTAAGGGGGGAGCATAATCTAGTCGCAGGGTTAACTTGGGGATGGGTTGATAAATTAACCCTAAACCTAAACCTGCCAAGATATTTTTATTGGCCCCGATTTGATTGGGATTACCACTAGCCATCCAGACTGAGCCAATATCAAAAAAGGGGGCGAGGGTAAACACCGGGCGATTTTCTTCATCATGGGCGATCGCGATCCGGTCTTCAATAGATAAACGAATACCATTATCCCCGGCCAATACATTTTGACGATAACCTCTGACCGACTGCGCCCCACCGATCGCAAATTGTTCCATCGGTAATAGGGGATTCGGCGTTAACTGAAAATCCAACTGAGCAATTAAATAATTATTGTCATTAATGACTTGTAAGCGTTGCACCTGGGCTAACCAGGCAAAGAAATAACCATCCGGAATGGGACTCGGATTGTTGGTTGCCCCAAATAACCCGGTTCCAATCCGAAATTGAGAACGTAAAGCCCAAACCCCGGCCGGATCACGGGATAGATAATCTTGCCCAAAGAGGATCGGAGAAGTTTCGCTAATCCCCTGGGCATTGGGGCCAAACCCAAAGGGAATCCCCTGATCTAGGGCAAAGGTCTGACCATAGTTGTAGGATAGCCCCACAGAAAGGGCAAACTCTTCATCTACCTGACGAATCAGGGGTTGCCGATATTCCAAAACATAGCGATCAGAATTGCCCCGAATATTTAAGGGTGTAAATTCATCGGTGAGAACTTTATTGCGGTCTATAAAAGTGGAAACGGCGATCGCCCCATTATGGGGGTTAATAGGTACCTGATAATAAGTATCCAGACGATAACTACTGCCAATATTTTCGATCCGGGGACGATAGGAAATTAACGCTGTATCCCCTAAACCGCCAGGGTTACGATAGCCAAGATTGAGACTATAGCGAACGGCTCCAATACTGGGAGGGGAATAGTTATCAAAGGCGGTATTGCCAAAGAAAGGGTTAGCTTCTACGACCCGGACAATCAAATCGGTAACATTGTCATCATGACTTGAAGGATT
>JAYKIP010000080.1:0-3941 GCA_035286205.1 Merismopediaceae cyanobacterium | reverse complement strand
CCCATCAACGATCGCCCGGAATTAAACGCTCTGGATCTAACACAAAAACCGTAAAAGATTGCCCTTTTTCTTGCAGGATCATCACCTGATTGGCACAGGCGAGGGTATCATTCTGGCGAAAAGATTCCGGTAAAACCCGAATTTGAGATAAAGGCATATCCAACAGCGTTGGGGTTTCATTTACCAATAACCCTAAACTTTCTCCCCGACGATTTTTAAATAAAATTAAAAACTGGCGGCCTTTTGTCCCTGGGGGTTGACTGACTTTAAATAATTGACGATGTAAATCAATGACCGTAATAGAGCGATCCTCCAAATGGATCAGACCGATCGCCGTAGTACCACTGTGATGAATGGGGCGATAATTCACGATCTTTTCCACATGATCCACATCAAAAGCCAAATTAAGTTTTCCCAGGGTAAACACCAAATATTTATGGGTGCGGGAGGCTTCACCGCCGTTAAGCGGATCACTGTTCGAGTCAACGGGATTCAGTAAAGTCGTCGGGTCTAGAGCCGTATTCATGGCAGGGCATCCGCAATAGAAAAAAGGTTAAACGGTGACAGGTTGGCGATCAAGCATTTCCTTAATCGCGTTGAGGAACTGTTGCTCAATATAGGGCTTGGTAAAGTAGGCACTGGCTCCCAGGTGCATGGCCAACTGCCGGTGTTTATCACTTCCCCGTGACGTGAGCATGGCCACCGGTACCTTCATCATGTCGGGATTGCGGCGACGTTGACCCAGGAACTCAAACCCATTGAGATTAGGCATTTCCACATCGCAAATCACCAACTGAATGCCAGGGGTACGACCGAGTAAATCTAACGCCTCTTGACCATCCTTCGCCTGTACTACGCGATACCCGGCTTTTTCGAGGGTCAGAGCCAAAGTACGCCGTAACGCCGCCGAGTCGTCGGCCACCAGAATAAGCGGTGGTTGACCGGGCATCATCATGTCGGTTTCGACTTCTGCCCCCGCCGTTTCCAGGGTAGTAATTTCGGTTCCTTGATCCCAGAATCGTTCTAATAATTGATTGCCATTCACGACCGGAATTAAGGTTCCATCCCCTAGGATTGTACAGCCATAGAGATAGGCCGGGGCTTCGACCACCGAGGCAAAGGGTTTGATTACCAATTCCTGTTCCGTCACCAGACGATTCACTTCAAGGGCGTAGTAGTGATTCCCCCGTTTGAGCAGAATTAAGGGTAACTGCCAGTCTTCGGGATGGGGAACGGTCATCAGGGCTTTGCTGGCCTGCTGTTCAGCCAGGGAACAGTTATAGGTTAACAGCACGTTTAAGGGATAAATGGGAACGGTTTGCCCTTGCCAAATCAAAAAGCGTTGTCCTACCGCCACTTTAATCTGGTCGGGGCGAGGGACTAATAATTCCGCTACACTGTCGGAGGGAATGGCGATCGCCGTTGTGGTGCGTTGATTATCCTGACTAATTAAGCAAACCAGAAGTTTGGCAATAGTTAAGGTCAGGGGTAACCGTAGGGTGAAGGTGGTTCCGACTCCGACGCGGGAAGAAACCGTTACCGTTCCCTTCAAAGATTGCAACTGTTGACGCACCACATCTAAACCCACACCCCGCCCGGAAAGTTCACTTACTTTACTGGCCGTCGAGAAATTGGGTTCAAAAATCAGGTTGTGAATTTGCTCTGGGGCCATGCGTTTGGCCTGCTCTTCCGTAATCAGACCTTTTTCGATCGCCTGTTGCAAAATCCGCTCAGTTTTTAACCCCCCCCCATCATCTCGTAATTCAATGATCGTTTGATTTCCCTGGTGATAGGCCTGGATCTCAATGGTTCCCTGCTCCAATTTCCCCTGACTGCGGCGCACCTCCGGGGCTTCAATCCCGTGATCAAAGGCATTGCGTAATAGGTGCATCAAGGGATCGTAGAGTTTTTCGAGGGCTAACCGGTCAACTAATACCGCCGTTCCCTGTAATTTCAGTTGTACTGGTTTGTGGTATTTCGTGGACAGATCCCGCAAAACCCTGGGAAATCGGTTTAACACTTCCCCTAGGGGCAACATCCGCGCCCACATTAATTCATCCCGCAGGGAAAAGAGCATTTGCCGTTGTTCTTCTAGGCTTTGATTGGTGGCCCGCGCAAATAGCACAATGTCATCCACCGCTTCTTCTAATTGCATCATTTCTTCCAAAATGTCCTGCAACTGTCCTGATAGGGCCCCGTAGGAATCCATTTCTAAACTGTCAAAGGCATTGCTCATCCAGTCCTGACGTTCGGAGCGCAGAACAAAACGACCATCGGCTGAGGGCATAATCACCAGTTGATCCGCCAATAACCGCAGTTTGTTGGTCATGTTCTGGAAGTTACTAAACCGCCGCAGTAGCGATCGCACGGAGGTCTGTAATTGGTCATTTTGGAGGGACAAACTATTCCGGTTAATGGCTAATTCCCCCACCCAGTTATTCATGCGTTCCAAACGTTGGAAATCTACCCGAATGGAGAGGCTGGCGGGCGTGGCCGGTTGAGCCGGTTTCTCTGGGGATTTGGCCTGGGTAGGTGGAGTGGGTACCGTTGGCGTGGCGGGAATAGCTTCAGGGGGAGTGGCAACCGGGGGCGGGCTAACCTCCGCGATCGGTAACTGGGCAAAGACCTGTTCAACGGATTGCACCAAATTCGTGATCTGCTCGGTATCTAAAACCGGCGGGGTTTCGGTCTCATTGACGGGGGATTCTTCCCAGGCCAGAGCATCAGGAATTAAGCCACCAAAGACGACTTCTAAATCCGGGGCGGCGGGTAATTCTAAGGGAACTTCGGTTTCGGGGGTTGCCTCGATAACGGCAGTTTCGGCAGTTAGGGCAAAGCTGGCAAATACATCTTCGGGAAGCACTTCCGTAAGCACTTCGGGAAGCACTTCGGGTTCCGCCATCATTGCCGGGGTCATCGCCTCTGGTTCAGTCGTGACGGGGATTTCTTCCTCTTCTTCCTCCTCTCCAAACAAATTACTGAGGGAAATGCGGGGGGTCGTATCGGCTTGCAGGGGAACTTTTTCGCGTTCGGCTGGTTGGGTGAGGGCCAATAATGCGGTACTGGGACGGCCTCCCTCGCGGCGATCGCCTTGGTTGAGAACTTGATCGCAACTATTCTGCCAATCGCGGAGGGCCTGTTGGGCAATCCCAAGGACTTGATCGGGATTATTTTGCAGAGCCTGTTGCACCGCTTCTCCAATCGCTTTAAACCCGGATAAATTGAGAATTTCCGCCAAGCCTAAAAAGACTTCCGTTTGGGCCGTTAAGGTTTCTTGAATTAGGCTAATTTCTTGACTGTCTAGGGCCGTCTGAATTTGGTTTAACCCCTGAATAATATCTACTTCAAATAAAGACGCAACAATATCTACTCCTAAATCCGAGGAACTGGGTAAATACTGCTCTCCATCACTTAAATAGTCTCCTAAATTAACGGCGATCGCCTCTAATAACGGCATGGCATTATTCAGCGCGACCTGGGGATCATAAGAACCGGTATTAATCTGGTCTTCTAAGGGATTTTTCAGGCAATCGTAGGCTTCTAATAAGAGGGTTTCTAAATTTTCATCGAGGACTAAAGATTCGTTATAAAAGGCTTTGAAAATATCCTCTAACCGATGGGAAATTTCCTTAATGGCTAATAATCCCACACTAGCCGCGCCGCCTTTGAGGGAATGGGCCGCCCGCATAATTTCGTGAACTTTGCCCTGGGTGCGTTCCGTGCGGAGGGTCAATAAACCCTGTTCAATCATGTGTAAGAGTTCGGGAGCCTCTTCGATAAAGAATTGGTAGGAGGGTTCGTGAATATCTACCGTTTCGGGTTGAGCGGCGATCGAGGAGACGGGAGAGGGGGCAACAGGGGACGGGGAGACGGGGGGAATGGGAGCCGGAAGGTCAGCTAAGTTAAAGGCATCATTCGTGAGAGGCGCAGGAATAGAATCT
>JAYKIP010000079.1:0-4108 GCA_035286205.1 Merismopediaceae cyanobacterium | reverse complement strand
TTCCTTCAGCAAGCCCTCTATAATTTAATCTGTTAAAAATTCTAATATTTGCCCGCTATGCCCCTCATCAAAGTTCAAACCTCTGCCGCTCTCAACGATCCCGCCGCTCAAGTGCAAGGCTTACTCAAAACCCTTTCCGCTAAACTGGCCGCCCATCTGGGTAAACCGGAAGCCTATGTGATGACCTGTTTAGAGCCGAACCATTCTATGACTTTTGGGGGAACTTTTGAGCCAGTGTGCTACATCGAAATTAAAAACATTGGCACGATGACCCCCAATCAAACAAAGGCCATGAGTCAGGATTTTTGTACGATCATTGAACAAGTCTTGGGCGTTCCCCCCAAACGTATTTATCTGGAATTTACGAACGCAACGGGTTCTCTCTGGGGCTGGAATGGTAGTACGTTCTAAGCTTGTGCTGGTGAAAGGATAACGAAGGGAGCATTCGGTGTAAGTCTTAATCGGTTAAATGGCTCGGTTCCGTTTCGGGGGTGCCGGGTTCGATCACCGGCTCAATAACACTGACTAAAACCTTGTCAATCCGAATCCCGTCCATATCCACGACTTCAATGCGTAAATTTTCCGCGACAAAATAATCCCCGGATTGGGGAATTTTCCCTAAACTTTCAATAATAAATCCCCCTAGGGTATGGTAATTGCCTTCGGATTCCTGGGGGAGACTTTCTTTTTCAAACAATTCCTTAAATTCATCAATGGAAACCAACGCATCAATGAGATAGGAACCATCCTCTCGTTGAATAATCTGGGGTTCCTTAATTTCATCATCATTGGGTAAGTTACCGACGATCGCCTCGATCAAATCATTTAAAGTGACTAACCCTTCGATGCCTCCGTATTCATCGGTAATTAACGCAATATGGGTTCCCGACTCCCGAAACATTTCCAACACATTTAATGCCCGTGTATTTTCCGCTACAAACAACGGCGGTTGAGCCAGACTGAGTAAATCGAGGGGGTGTTCGGAAAGTTGAGCATGGAGAATATCTTTCACGCGGACAATGCCTTGGCAATCATCTAAACTATCTTTACCCAAGGGAAAGCGCGAATAGGGAGACTCTAAAATTTCCCGTTGATTTTCGGGCCAGGGGGAATCCACATCTAACCAAACAATGGCCGTGCGCGGAGTCATCAGGGTTTTAATGGGGCGATCGCCTAGGCGAAAAACCCGTTCCACCATATCCTGCTCGGCCTCTTCAAACATTCCGGCCTGGGTGCCCTGTTCCAACAAAACCTTGATCTCTTCTTCTGTGACCGGGCTGGATTCATTGGCCCGAATCCCTAACAAGCCCAACAGCGTATCCGTCGAAATTCCTAATAATTTGACCACCGGGGCCGTCACTTGAGCCAAACCTTTCATCGAAGGAGCCACCGAACAGGCCAACTCTTCCGGATGACTCAGGGCAATGCGTTTCGGCACTAACTCCCCCACCACCAGGGAAAGATAGGTAATCAATGTGACCACCAACACGATACTCAGGGGATTACTATAGGGATTCAATAACGGAATCCCGTGCAAAAACTCCTCCAGACGACGGGCGATCGTGGCCCCGCCTACCGCCCCGCTTAAAATGCCAATTAACGTAATGCCAATCTGAACCGCCGATAAAAAGTCATTGGGAGAATTTGCTAACTTAAGAGCTAAACGCGCTTTACGATTCCCCTGTTTGGCCATCTGCTCCAGCCTGACCTTACGAGCAGAAACGATCGCAATCTCTGAGCCAGAGAAAAGACCATTGGCAAGAATCAAGACCAGGATCAAGAACAGTTCAAGGGCAACGGAGGACATTCGCGGGGGTAAAAGGGGACAATTAAGGCAGTGAGACGCTCTGAAAGGAAATCCAGTAGAGATTTTTCTGTTTTCTTAAGACTCCCATCAAGATGGAAGGTTGCCTAAGGTTGCCTTGATTGAGATTATGCCACGTTTCATCGGACTTGCCACGAAGTCCTCCCCGCCCCTTGACCCGACTCAAAACTTTGGCCAACGCTTAGGCCAAACCTGGGGTAGAATCGTAAAGGAGAATTTTTAGGAATTATGATCAAGTTACGCTTAAAACGTTTCGGTAAAAAAAGAGAAGTCAGTTATCGGATTGTGGCCATGCACAGTACCAGTCGTCGGGATGGCCGTCCCCTCGAAGAACTGGGCTTTTATAATCCCCGTACCGATGAAACTCGTCTGGATGTTCCGGCGATCGTCCAACGCTTAAAACAAGGCGCACAACCGACGGATACCGTCCGCGCTCTGTTAGAAAAAGCTCAAGTTTTTGAACAACTTAAAGCATAGGCCATGGTGTTATCTCCCCTTAGTCCCCCTGCGAAACCTAACTATGCCGAATTGGTTAAGTTTTTGGTGCAACCCTTTCTTGCCCCTGGGGATAACCTCAGTCTGGACTGTGAGTTAGTCGCCCAGCAGAGTCGTATTTGGATTCGGATGGCCGTAGCAAGTGAAGATAAAGGGCGGATTTTTGGTCGGGGTGGCCGTAATCTGCAAGCAATCCGGGCTGTGTTGGCGACGGCCGCTTCCCTGGCGGGTCAAACCATCTTTTTAGATGTTTACGATAGTGCGCCAGAGGTGGGGGATAGTAGTTATTCTCCCCGTCGTCGTCGTGTCTATAGTCCCTACGGTTCCCCCGGTTCGGATAGTGGCGGCCCCCGGCGCAGATCCCGTCCTCGGTATGGGGATAGCCCGGCGTTTTAGCGTTAATTTGGGAAGAGAGCATTCGTGTTAAATGATGTCATGGCGGTGGTGTTGGCGGGGGGCTTTGGTACACGCATTAAAGACCTATTGCCCCATTTGCCGAAACCGCTTGCGCCGGTCGCTGGACAGCCCTTTTTAGGGTGGGTTTTGACCTATCTCCAACGCCAGGGGATTACGAAAACACTGCTCTCGACGGGTTATCGGGCCGAGGCGATCGCCGCCTATGCTCAGACCCAACCGCTCCCCGATTTACAGCTATCCTGTTACCCGGAAACGGAACCCCTCGGTACTGCCGGCGGGTTTATCAATGCGGTACAGCGATCGGGGGAAACGCCCCAGGCTTGGCTGGTACTCAATGGCGACTCCTTAGTGATGACGGACTTGGCTCCCCTATTTGCCTATCTGGAGGATGACACTGTAGAAGGGGTGATTCTGGGGGTTACGGTGGAAGATGCGTCCCGTTATGGTTCCTTAGTGTTTGACGAGACAGGAACCCTGCTCAAATTTGCCGAAAAACAAGCCGGGCAGGGGGTGATTAACGGGGGAGTGTATCTGTTGCGTCATCATTTATTAGAAAACTATTTATTACAACCGTTGCCAGGGTCGAACCTCAGCTTCGAGTATAATGTTTTTCCCCAATTATTAGCGAGAAAAGTCTGCTTAAAGGTTTATCCAGTCACGGCTCCTTTTTTAGATATTGGTACCCCGGCTTCCCTCGCCCAGGCAGAATCTTTTATTCAAACCACCTTTGCGGACGCATTTCCGTAGGCATTTTTGGCTCACTGTAACTTAATCCTCTATGTTAATTTCCCGCGCCCCTGTCCGGATTAGTTTTTTCGGGGGAGGAACCGATTATCCCGAATATTTTTTACAACACGGTGGAGCGGTCTTAGCCACAGCCATTGATAAGTTTTCCTACGTTACCGCCAGTCCGTTTTTAAGCCATTTATTTGACTATTCGATCCGGGTTTCTTACCGTAAAGTCGAGTTAGTGAAAACCCCAGAGGACATTGAACATCGGGTTTTTAAGGAATGTTTAAAATTTTGTGGTTTAACCCAGGATATTGAGTTACATAATGTGGCCGATTTACCGGCCTTTACTGGGCTGGGTTCCTCTTCCGCCTTTACTGTTTCCCTCTTGCACGCTCTCCATTCCTTTAAGGGAGAATTTGTCCGACCCTTAGATTTAGCCTATGAAGCGATCTACGTTGAACGGCATCTGGTACAGGATAAAGTGGGTTGTCAGGATCAGTTAATGGCGGCGGTGGGAGGATTTAATGTGGTGGAGTTTCGCACAGAGGAAGATATTGTGGTGCATCGGTTACCCCTTTCTCCCCAGCGTTTAACGGAGTTTGAAAATCATCTGTTTATTGTGTTTACTGGGATTAAACG
>JAYKIP010000078.1:0-3744 GCA_035286205.1 Merismopediaceae cyanobacterium | reverse complement strand
GCCCTGGAGCGGTTTCAAAAAGCCGGTAAAAAAGTGATTGCCTACGGGGTAGATTGGCGGGAACCGGATTATTTTTTGGCTTCGATCGCCGATGAGGTGGTGATGAATCCGTTGGGGTCTTTGGAGTTAAATGGGTTTGGCACAGAGCCGCTTTTTTATCAGGGAGCCTTTGAAAAATATGGGATCGGGGTGCAGGCGGTCAGGGTTGGACAATTTAAGGGAGCTATTGAACCCTTTACCCGTCAAGATTTAAGTCCCCAAAATCGTCAACAAATAGAAGCGTTATTGGGAGGTGTTTGGCAAACCTATCTACAAACGGTGGCGGCTAATCGTGCAGTGAACTCGGAACAATTACAGGCGATCGCCGATAGCCAGGGGCTGTTATTAGCAGAGAATGCCCAACGGGAAAAACTCATAGATAAAGTAGCCTATTGGGATCAAATGATTGAGCAATTGAAGGGGATGAGCATTGCCGACCAGGGAACCCAAAAAACCTTTCGCCAAATCACCCTCGCCAATTATTTAGACGTACCAGTGAAAGCAGTTCCTGAGCGTCAATCGGAGAATAAAATTGCCATACTTTATGCCGAGGGAACCATTGTTAATGGGGACGGAACAGAACAGACGGTGGGAGGCGATCGCTTTGTCAGATTTTTGCGCCAAATCCGCGATGATGAGCAGGTCAAAGCCTTAGTCTTACGCATTAATAGTCCGGGGGGAAGTGCCACTGCTTCGGAGATGATTTTGCGAGAATTGCAGTTATTTGCTCAGAAAAAACCGGTGATCATTTCCATGGGTAATGTGGCGGCTTCTGGGGGGTATTGGATTGCCCTGGGGGGTCAACGAATTTTTGCGGAACCCACAACCGTTACGGGTTCCATTGGGGTCTTTAGTTTATTATTTAATGTGGGGGCTTTAGGCAATCGTTTCGGGTTAACCTGGGATCAAGTGCAAACGGCCAAATTAGCCAATTTAGGGTCAGGGGTGCGTCCCAAAACCGAGGCCGAACTGGCCATTTTTCAGGGGGCAGTTAATCAAGTCTATGATTTGTTTTTAAACAAGGTGGCCAAGGCCCGAAATTTACCCAAAACCCAAGTGTCTGATATTGCCCAGGGACGGGTCTGGACGGGTCTGGATGCTCAAAAGATTGGGTTAGTAGATGAATTGGGCAGTTTACAAACGGCGATCGCCTATGCGGCAAAACAGGCAAAATTAGGAGAGGATTGGCAACTGGAGGAATATCCCAAAAGTAAAGATTTAGAAACGGTGATTGTGGAGAAATTATTCAAAGCCCAAGTCCAATTTCTCCCGGTTAAGCCAGCCGTTAATGCTGATCCCCTCAGTCAACAATGGCAACAATTTCGCCAGGAGTTTACGGAATTACAAACCTTAAATGATCCCAAGGGAATTTATGCTCGATTACCCTTTAATTGGCAGTGGCATTAACGATGATTCCACGTCTTTTGGGGTACGGTCGTCACTTATTCGCTGAGGTTAAATCCCCAGTTAAATCTTTTATTAAACCCCTCTTTCAATGGCCGGGTATCCTGCTCGTCGGTGGGGGACTTTTGAGCACGACGGGAACCTATTACGGGATAACTTCCTGGCTAGAAAACACCCTGCCGGTACAACTGGAAAAAAACCTTAGTCAAACCCTGGGTCAGTCCGTCCAGCTTGGCCCCGTTGAATCGGTGGGGTTAACCCAACTCAAATTAGGAGCCAGTTTTTTACCCCTGTTTGACCCCCAACAATCCCCGATTAAAGTGCGATCGCTGGTGATTGATCTGAAGCCCGAACAAATATTACATCGTCGTATTTTAAAAGCCGTTGTCACCCTAGAAGGCGTGGAAGGGGTGATCACCATTCTCCAAAAACTCCCCGCTTTTCCCACCGTAAAACTCCCCAAACTACCTCTGCCCTTAGACCTAACCGTAAAACTTTCCCCGGCAAAAATCGGGATTAAACAAGCCCAAAATCCCCAAGTTTTAAACATCACGACCAATGCCCAGATTCGCTATCAAGAAATCGCCCAAAAACGTTGGCAATACCAAGCCACGATTCAAGGCCAAAATCTGGATTTTACAGTGCAAGGAGAAACCCTGGGGCAAACCGGCAAAAGTCACCTAGCCCTCGACCTCAAACAATTTTCCTTAAAAACCTTAAATCCTCTCTTTCCACCCCAACTGTTACAGATTCAGCAGGGAAATTTACAGGCCAAGGGCCAGGCGAGTATCCCTGCGAAAGAAGGACTCAAAAATGTCCAAAGTAACGGTTTTGTGAATCTGAGTAACTTAGAATTTAGTCTTGCTAATCTTCAAGATCCCCTCAAATTTCAGGGACAAATTCAAATCCGTAACCAAACCTTACAACTAGAAAATAGTCAACTGCAATGGGGGAAAGTCACGGCGGATTTACAGGGTTCCTATGATTGGCAAAAGGGGTTTAATCTCTCCAGTCGCGTTAATATTCCTCAACTTTCTCCCGTTATCCAAGCTGTTTCTACTTCCTTATTGTCTTCTCAAAAAATTAGTCAGAAGAAAAATTTCTTAACCCAGCTTCAGGGCGGCTTACAGGGCAATTTTCAACTCACCGGTACCTGGCAAAATCCCCAACTTCTAGGACAAATCCAAACCCCCCAAGCCCTATCTTTAGCGGGAGTTTCTTTAGGAACTTTTCAAGCCCAATTTTTGACGGATTTTGATCGTCTCACGGTGTCTCGTTGGGTTTTTCAGCAGGATCAAAGCCATCGTTTAATCGGTCAGGGAACCTGGCAAATGGGATTACGCACCCAATTAATCCAACATTATCGCTTACCCCATTGGCAAAAGACAACTTTACAGGCTTCTCTCCAGGGGAGTTTAAATCTGCAACGGTATTGGCAAGAAAATTTCCCTCAAAATGCAATCATTCGTTGGCAACCGCTACAAGTGCGAGGCTTTCTCCAAGGCCCTTTATCCCAAATCCAAGCCGGGTTAAGTTGGCAATCTTCAACGGCTTCCTTTGTGACCTGGCAATCTCCAATAAGTAATACTTTAAATCTGAGGATGGCCGGCAATTTAGCTTGGCAGGCCCAAACTCTACAATTTTTGAATCAATTGAATCTTGGTGCCGATTGGCTTAAATTACAAGGTACAGGCTATTTTAAACCCTCTTCAAAGTTTAGCAATTTCCAAAATCTTCTCCAGTCTTTTCAGGGATTATTCAATATTAATTTCTCCCTAGCGAAACAATCAGGAGAGATTACCGGGGTTTGGCAAAAAGCTCAACTCCATTTGCGGGGACGCTTACCCGGTTCTTTGCCTCTTATTGCTCCTCGTTTACCCGTTAAAATTGCCGCCCAAAATACTCGCTTTCAAGCTTATTATAACTTCAACCAATTTCGACAAAATCCCCAAATTAATCTTTTAACCCCTCTTCAATCTACTCTGCAAACCCAATTACGCCTCAATCAATCTGCTTTACCGGTTTGGATCACCCTTAATCAAGGTCAATGGCAAGCCCAATTCCACAGCGATCGCCTCAATTTTGCCCTATTCCCCCAGACTGTTATCCCGTCCCTATCCCCCTGGTTAAAACCCCTAAAGGGAATTGATCCAAGCTTGACAGTACAACAAATTCAAGGACAACTGACGGGTTCTTTAGGGGATGTATTTACGGGAAAAGCTATCCCGATTCAGGCTAAAAATCTGACTCTTAGGGGTAAAAATTATCACATTACGGCGGCGGGAAAGGTTCAACTCACGT
>JAYKIP010000077.1:0-6092 GCA_035286205.1 Merismopediaceae cyanobacterium | reverse complement strand
AATTTCATCAAGGCCCCCGGTCGTTCCGGAAATTCAAAGCGATAGAGTAATTCGTTTTCCGCTAAAGGCGATCGCCCGCCCACCATGTGCCGTAAATGGAGTTTGGTTAACTCATCATCGGTTAAATCGAGGGTATGGAAACCGTGAGCGCGAAAAGTATCTGCTAGACGTTGGGCTTCACTACGATTTTGAATTTGTACCCCGACAAAAATATGGGCCTGTTGCGAGTCGGCAATGCGATAACTAAATTCCGTGAGGCTATTCTTGCCCAGACATTGGCAAAATTGGCGTAAACTGCCCCTCGTTTCGGGAATATTCACCGCAAAAATCGCCTCCCGTTGTTCCCCGTATTCTGCCCGTTCCGCTACAAACCGCAGACGATCAAAGTTCATATTGGCCCCGCAGGCCACTGCGACCAGGGTTTCCCCCGTAAGCTGTTGGCGTTCCACGTAGGCTTTCATCCCGGCGATCGCCAAGGCCCCAGCCGGTTCCAAAATCGAACGGGTATCCTCAAACACATCTTTAATGGCCGCACAAATATCATCGGTTCCCACCAAAATCACTTCATCCACATACTGTTGACAGAGGGGAAAGGTTTGGTCTCCCACTTCCCGGACGGCCACCCCATCGGCAAATAATCCCACCTGGTCTAACTTGACCCGATAACCGGCCTTCAGCGATCGGGCCATGGCATCCGCATCAACCGGTTCCACCCCAATAATTTTAATTTCCGGATAAAGCCGTTTCACATAGGCCGCAATGCCCGCAATTAATCCCCCTCCCCCGATCGCCACAAAAATGGCATGAATAGGCTGTTGGTACTGACGCAAAATCTCCATGCCGATCGTCCCCTGACCCGCAATCACATCCGGATCATTAAAGGGATGAATAAACGTTAACCCCTTTTCCTGTTCCAACTGGCGAGCATAGGCATAGGCATCATCGTAGGTTTCCCCCCGGAGTACCACCACCCCGCCCCTGGCCTTAACCGCCTCAACTTTTACCTGGGGAGTCGTTTCCGGCATGACAATAATTGCCTGGGTTTTTAACTTAGATGCACCGAGGGCCACCCCCTGGGCATGATTACCGGCCGACGCGGCGATCACCCCTTGCTTTAACAGAGCCGGCGGGAGTTGGGCCATTTTGTTATAGGCCCCCCGCAACTTAAAAGAAAAAACCGATTGCATATCTTCCCGTTTTAGCAAGACCCGATTCTCTAAACGGTGGGAAAGATTCGGCGCGAAATCTAACGGGGTTTCAATGGCCACGTCATAAACTCGCGCTTTGAGAATACGTTCTAGGTAATCAGAGGTCATGGGATACGGTCAGAGCAAAGGGCTGGCTCCTATTTTATGCCTTGGGATCATCATTATTCATTCCCGTTAACTGAGGCTTCTCCCTTCGTTGTTATCCAAAGTCATCCTTAAACGCTGTCAATTCCTCCCATTTCGGTATAAACCTGGATTTTCCAATGGGACTCGGCATGGCATAATGTAAAAACTTTGCTGTTAGGATGGTCAAACCGTCCCTAAATGCCCTCTCTCTGATTAGATAACTGCATTTTTGTCTCCTAGGTTCTATACAATGTTGCAAGTCGAGACTTCCTTTTCCCCGCCTTCCACCGAACCCGCCGTCTTGATTATTGGTGGTGCAGAGGATAAAGTCCATGGTCGGGAAATTCTACAGACCTTTTGGCAGCGTTCGGGAGGGACAGAAGCCGCGATCGCCATTATCCCTTCCGCTTCTAGGGAACCCGTGCTGATCGGGCAACGCTACCAGCAGATTTTTGAAGAAATGGGAGCAAAATGGCTCAAGATTCTCGACATCCGCGATCGCAGTCAGGGAGAAGACCCCAATTTTCAAGCCTTTATTGAAGAATGTACCGGCGTGTTTTTAACCGGTGGTGACCAATTGCGCCTCTGCGGTCTGTTAGCGGATACCCCATTGATGAATCGCATTCGAGAACGAGTCCATCGGGGCGAAATTACCCTAGCAGGAACCAGTGCCGGGGCCGCGATTATGGGCTATCACATGATCGCCGGGGGCAGTAGTGGGGAATGGCCGAACCGGGCCCTCGTGGATATGGCGATGGGGTTAGGTATTGTACCCGAAGTGATTGTGGATCAACATTTTCACAATCGTAATCGTATGGCCCGCCTCCTCAGTGCTATTTCCAATCATCCCGAATTATTAGGCATTGGTATTGATGAAGACACCTGCGCCCTCTTTGAACGGAATGGTCTGGTGCGGGTATTAGGCCAGGGAACCGTTACCTTTGTCGATCCCAGGGAAATGACCTATACCAATACGGCGATCGCCAACCCCAATCAACCCCTCAGCCTCCACAACCTACGCGTCCATATTCTTTCCTACGGAGACATCTACAGCCTGAAAGAACAGCGGCCACTGCCAAAAAAGTCCTCAGTAGGATAAGACCCCCTGCCTCCTTGTCCGACTTTTTAGCTTACTCCTCCTGGCAACGTCTCCATCGCCCCCTGCGACAACTTCTACGCGCCCTACAAAATCATCTGCGCTCCCTCCGGCCTCGTCCCCAATCCTCCGCCCCGCGCTCCCGTGCCTCCCGACGACGGTAAAGCCACAAAAGTGTTCATGGTGAACAGTCCCTTGAGCCTGGCAACCTGGACAATAACGATGGCGTTTAGTGCTTCTCAACGCAAAATTGATCAACAGCAACTATGAAAATCCTTAAAACCCTCACCCTGCGCGGCCCTAACTATTGGAGTGTTCGACGGAAAAAATTAATCGTGATGCGTCTGGATCTCGAAGATCTGGCCGAACGTCCCTCCAATACGATCCCAGGGTTTTATGAAGGATTAATTGCTGTTTTACCCAGTTTGATTGAGCATTTTTGTTCGCCGGGTCATCGGGGAGGATTCCTCGAACGGGTTCAGCAAGGAACCTATATGGGGCATATCATCGAGCACGTTGCCCTAGAACTCCAGGAAATGGTCGGCATGACCGCCGGTTTTGGCCGTACCCGTGAAACCGCCACACCAGGGGTTTATAACGTTGTTTTTGAATACGTGGAAGAACAGGCAGGACGTTATGCCGGGCGAGCCGCTGTCCGAATTTGTCAATCCATTGTAGAGACTGGCACCTATCCCCAGGAAGAACTGGCACGGGATCTGGCTGACCTGAAAGACCTCTACGCCAATGCTTCCCTCGGCCCCAGTACCGAAACCATTGTGACCGAAGCCGATGCCCGGCAGATTCCCTGGATGTTGCTCAATGCGCGGGCCATGGTACAACTGGGTTACGGGATTCACCAACAACGGATTCAGGCCACCCTTAGCTCCCACTCCGGGATTTTGGGCGTAGAACTCGCCTGTGACAAAGAAGGGACTAAAACCATTCTGCAAGAGTCCGGGATTCCCGTGCCTAGGGGCAGTACGATTCAATACTTTGAAGACCTTCAAGACGCGATCGCTGAGGTGGGAGGTTATCCGATCGTCATTAAACCCCTGGACGGTAACCATGGACGCGGTATTACCATTGATATTCAAAACTGGGAGCAAGCAACGGCCGCCTACGATCTAGCCAGTTCCGAATCCAAAAGTCGTTCCATTATTGTCGAACGTTTTTATCAGGGCAGTGACCACCGGGTATTAGTGATTAACGGGAAATTGGTCGCCGTTGCGGAACGGATTCCGGCCCACGTCATCGGAGACGGTCGCTCCACCATTGAAGCGTTAATTGAGATTACCAATCAAGATCCCAATCGCGGTGAAGGTCATGCCAATATTTTGACCAAGATTACGGTGAATAAGACTTCCCTTGATGTTCTGGAACGCCAGGGCTATACCCTAAAAAGCGTCTTACCCCAGGGCAAAACGGCCTTTTTGCGGGCCACAGCGAATTTAAGTACCGGGGGCATTGCCGTTGACCGCACCGATGACATTCACCCGGAAAATATCTGGTTAATGGAGCGCGTGGCCAAAATCATTGGCTTGGATATTGCGGGGATTGATGTGGTGACCTCCGATATTACCAAACCGCTCCGGGATACGGATGGCGTAATTGTCGAAGTGAATGCGGCCCCTGGGTTTCGGATGCACGTTGCCCCTAGTCGGGGTTTATCGCGGAATGTGGCGGCCCCGGTGTTGGATATGCTATTTCCCCCCGGCACCCCCAGTCGGATTCCTTTAATTGCGATTACGGGTACCAATGGCAAAACCACGACAACCCGTTTAACGGCCCATATCTATCGGCAGACGGGTAAAACGGTCGGTTATACAACAACAGACGCGATTTACATTAACGAGTATTTAGTGGAAAAAGGGGATAATACGGGGCCCCAAAGTGCCGGGGTGATTTTGCGAGATCCCACCGTTGAAGTGGCCGTGCTAGAAACCGCCAGGGGAGGCATTTTACGCGCGGGGTTAGCCTTTGACCATTGTGATGTGGGCATTGTCTTAAATGTGGCGGCGGATCATTTGGGCTTGGGGGATATTAATTCCATTGAGCAGATGGCCCAGGTGAAAAGCGTCATTGCTGAGGTGGTGCATGGGGATGGCTATGCGATTCTCAATGCTGATGATCCCCTGGTGGCCACCATGGCGGAAAAGGTGAAGGGACAAGTAGCCTATTTCTCCATGAACCCGGAGAATCCGATTATCCAAAAGCATATTCGCCGCGACGGGATCGCCGCCGTTTATGAAAATGGCTATCTCTCGATTTTAGAAGGCAAGTGGACGTTACGCATTGAACAGGCCAAGGAAATTCCCATGACGTTAGGGGGAATGGCTCCCTTTATGATTGCCAATGCGCTGGCGGCCTGTTTAGCGACCTTTGTGAATGGGGTGGATATTGAGCAGATTCGCCAAGGGGTGCGTTCCTTCCAAGTTTCAGCCGAGCAAACGCCTGGACGGATGAATTTGTTTAATTTGCAGTCCTATCATGCCCTCGTAGATTATGCTCACAATCCGGCGGGTTACGAGGCCGTCGGGGCCTTTGTCCGCAATTGGCAAGGTCAACGGTTGGGGGTGATTGGGGGGCCGGGCGATCGCCGGGATGAGGATTTAATCGAATTGGGGGAAATTGCGGCGCGTACTTTTGATCGTTTGATCATTAAAGAAGATGACGATAAACGGGGGCGGGAGTCCGGGGCAGTGGCCGATCTGATTCTGAAAGGGGTGAAACAGCAAAATGCGGCGATCCCGGTCGAAGTGATTCTCAATGAAGTCGAGGCCCTGGAAACGGGGTTAAATCAGGTGGAAAAAGGCGGGTTAGTGGTCATTTTCCCGGAGAGTGTGAGCAAGGCGATCGCCCAAATTCAACAACGCCATCCCATCTAGGAACATTGACTGGGCTGAGTCGGTAACCCGGCTCTTGGCTCCCAAGTGTGGCAAAATAAGGAGAGCGATTTGCTAAAACCCCTATTTTTCAACCACAATCTACCTTACTGCGCTAGAAACCCATGACGACCCCGGAACAAACGACAAAAACCCTTGATTCCATGCGGCATTTTGCAGAACAGTACGCCAAACGGACAGATACCTACTTTTGTAGTGATTTATCGGTGACTGCTGTTGTCATTGAAGGTCTAGCCCGCCATAAGGAAGAATTAGGTTCCCCCCTCTGTCCCTGTCGTCACTACGAAGATAAAGAAGCCGAAGTCAAAAATACCTTTTGGAATTGTCCCTGTGTCCCCATGCGGGAGCGTAAAGAATGTCACTGTATGCTGTTTTTAACGCCGGAGAATGCGTTTGCCGGTGACGCGCAGGAAATTTCCTTAGCGTACTTGGAAGAAGTCAAAGCCTCCATGGGCTAAACGAGGCAATACTGTGACCTTAACCCAGGGCATCACCCAGTTTAATCAACAGGATTTCTATGGCTGTCATGACACCCTCGAAGCGATTTGGTTAGAGGCGATCGCCCCGGAGAAAAACTTTTATCAAGGCATTCTGCAAATTGCGGTGGGTTGTTATCACCTCGGTAACGACAACTGGCGGGGAGCCGTGATTTTATTGGGGGAAGGCATTCGCCGGTTAGCGGACTATCCCCCCAGTCATCATCAAGTCAATGTGGAACGCCTACGGGAAGACAGTTATCAGCTTTTGCAATCTCTCCAA
>JAYKIP010000076.1:0-4144 GCA_035286205.1 Merismopediaceae cyanobacterium | reverse complement strand
CTCAAATCAAAAACCTGGATCATCTTCTTCCCTCAAAATGCGATCGCGGAATCAGTCAAGTGCATCGTGCAAGTTGACATTCCTTCAATTATAGCTAACGAGAGAATTAAGGAGCCTGGAGCGTGGTTTTGCCCGCAATACGGGTCTTTTTCCGATCCGCTTCCGAGAGTTCTTCCCCCGATTGCAACCGAGTCGCGCTACTTTGTAACACAGTGGCTCCCCCTTGATCTCCCAGTTGTAGAGCGGTTTTGGCGGCGGTTTGGAGCATGGTGGCGGCCCCTTGGCGATCGCCCTGTTTTAATTTGGTTTCTGCGATTTGGGTTTGACGGTATTTGGCAAGGGTCAGGATCGCTTTTTGGGCTTGCTCGTCGGGTTGGGGCTGATACTGAGCTTGGACAGTGAAGGGCAGGGGAATTTTTTCCGATAGTAAACCGGTTTGTTGTTGGGCCGGGTCGTCGTAACGCACCTGGACGGTTCCCAGATGGTGTTCTCCGGGGGGAAATTGTGCGAGGTAAAGATTGGCGAGGATCACCCTGGCCTGTTCCGTCATTAAATCCCCTAACCGCACACTATAAAGATTGCCTTCGAGTTGGGGCGTTAATTCAATGGTTTCCGGTTCCACCTGGGCGATCGGTTTCATTTCTGCTAAACGAACTAAGGGATCTAATTCTAATAGGAGGGTGACATTGGTTAGCCCCACCGTCTGCATCCGGCTAAACAGTTGGGTAAAGACTCCCAACGCCTGATCTGGCTTTTCAATATAGGACAAACTGCCCTGGGCCGAATCGGCGATCGCCTCTAACACATCCTGATTCCAATGGGCCCCGAACCCCAGGGTATTCACCGTAATATTGTACTCTGCCGCCACCTTGGCCAACTTTAAGCAACGGTCATTGTCGCCGTGTTCATTTTCCCCATCGGTCAACAGAAACATTTGTGAAACGCGCCCCTCTTTTCCCTCTGCTGTTTCCTTAATGCCTTCCTTCATGCCCTTATCAATGGCGGTTCCGCCCTGGGCTTTTAGGGCTTGAATGGCTTGAATAATCGGTTCCGTTTCTCGAACGGCCGCACTAGGGACAATTACCTTCGCTTCATGGTCAAAGGCCACCACTGCCAGGCGATCGCTGGGTTGTAAAGCCTGAACTAAATCAATCGCCGCTTCCTTTACCGTTGCCAGGGGTTTACCACTCATAGAGCCACTGTGATCCAACACCAAACACAGATTAAGCGGGGCTGAATGTTCCAAGCTTTCCTTAAGAGCGGATAGGGAAAGACAGAGTTGCCGCTGACTTGATGCTTGACTAGCATCCACATGGGCATCACTGAGGGAGGTTTTAAGATTGACTTTCATTGAAACAAGTACCCCATAACACGGTCGTCCATCTTCCTATTTTAATGGCCACTTTCCGCTTTCTCTAAATTGCCGGGAATTTCTCGTTTTTGAGCTTGCTTGGGGGGGAACTCCTGCGATCGCCCTTGTATCGGACGGGAGGGGGATAGGGCTTCATTCATGAATTTGCAAGGAAGCCCAAGGATCAAGCTAGAATTGAAAATACTGGTTTATCTTTCTTCCCATGAGCCATTGGCAACCTGGTAAAAGCATTCAAGGTGGCAAATATGTGATCGCGAAAGTCCTGGGCTATGGCGGCGCAGGGGTCACCTATGCGGCCCAGGAACGTCCCGAAAAACGATGGTTGGCCATTAAAACCCTCAATGCTTTGATGCAAACCCGTTCCGATTTCTCGCAACACCAGGAACGTTTTATTCAAGAAGCCTTTCGCTTGGCAAAATGTACCCATCAACACATTATTCGTGTGGATAATATCTGTCAGGAAGGCACGCTTTGGTGCATGGTGATGGAATATATTTCCGGTGGTAATCTCCGACAATACGCGATCGCCAAGGGCGGCCTAGGGGAAGAAGAAGCGTTACATTACATTCAGCAGGTCGGTTCAGCCCTGGATTATGTCCACTCCCAACGATTTTTACATCGAGATGTCAAGCCGGCCAATATTATGTTGCGCGGTAAAACCAAAGAAGCGGTACTGATTGATTTTGGTTTAGCCAGGGAATTTGTGCAGGATGAAGTGGAAACCCATACCAACTCGCGGACAGAATCCTTTGCCCCGATTGAACAATACGAACGTCGAGCTAAACGGGGAGCCTACACCGATGTCTATGCCCTCGCCGCTACTCTGTACTATATTCTGACCCTGCAAATTCCCTTTCCGGCCCCTTTTCGCGCCCAGGGAGCCATTTTGATTCCCCCCAAGCAACACAAGCCCAGCATCAGCGATCGCCTCAATGCCGCCATTTTAACCGGAATGGAAGTTAAACCCGAAGACCGTCCCCCCTCCATTCCCGCCTGGCTAGAACTCCTCAGTAATAGTCAAATTCTCGTTCCGGCCCCTGACCGTCGCCTGCCTCCCCCCGTCTCTCCCCCAGTCCCCTCATCTCCCCCGCCCTTAGCCTATCCTTCCCCCACCGTTCGCCCCCAAACCACCCGTTCCCAAAATCAACCCACCGTTTCGCCCCCTCCTCGTTCGACCAAACGTATCCCGGCCCTCGATACCAAAGCCCCTACAGTACATCCTTTGGAAGCCATCAATCTGGTATCAGCCGCCGAGATCAACTATATTCCGCTTCAGCAATATCTCACCCAGGCCCAATTTCGTGAAGCCGATCAAGAAACCGGGCGCATTTTGTTGCGGTTGGCTGAACGGGAAAAGGCCGGTTGGTTGGATAAACCCCATGTGGAACTGTTGCCCTGTGAGGATCTCACCACCATTAATCAACTATGGACAGCCGGCACCAATTATCATTTCGGCTTTTCGACCCAAAAAAAACTGTATCTTAGCCTGGGCGGGACGTTAGAGCATAATGCTGATATTTGGAAAACCTTCTGCGATCGCGTGGGTTGGCGACAAAATAACCGGATGGTGACCTATAAAGACTTAAACTTTACCGTTTGGGCCCCCGAAGGTCATTTACCCATGTTGGGACTGCAAATTTGGGGATTTACGGGATGGTTTGCGGCCTTGATGGCTCGCCTAGAACAATGTAACTTGTAAATTTATAGGGGTTCTAACAAAGCCTCTTTGACCACCGTTAAGGTTCTCCGATCCGACACCATCCAACTATGCACTGGCACCGGTAAAACAATTTCTTTGCCCAGACCCAGTTGAGAGCTAACGGCGGGTAAAATCATCAGATCAAAGGGAGTCCAAATAATCGTCACCTTGAGCGTTGCCAAAAACTGGTGATGGTCTCGATTAAGATCAACAAGAAATTGACTGCCTGGGGACATTTGCCGGACACCGGGTAAGGGTAAGCTAAACCCCAACCAAGTCCCCCGATTCGGGGCAGAAATACTGATATACCGTTGAACTTTTTGATGGCCTCCTAGCCGTTGTAAATAGTAGCGCGTCACCACTCCCCCCATACTAAACCCCAGTAAGTCAATGGGTTGTTCCGGCGGAAAGCGATCGCTGACATAATCCGCCACCTGTTGAGCCAGGACTTCGAGGGGGGCTGACCCATCATTGGGTGTTAAATTGAGGGCATGAACTGACCAGCCGCGATCGGTGAGATAACTCTGGAGGGTCTTAAATTTGCTCACCGTATCGTGAATGCCATGAACCAATAAGACGGGATTTCGAGAGATAGGGGCGTGAATCATCGTTTTTTATATTGAACGAACAACAGAAACAGCGATCATCTTTACAGATAGGAGCCTTAATCACCGCGATAAAATGACGATATTGTTACATCTCACTTAAGCATCTATTATCCCACATTCCGTACATAAAAGAAGAACAAAGAAAATAAGAAAAGCCCCTATGACAAAAGATAATACTGGCAAGTAGTAGCCCCAAAAAAGCGTAAAAGCCTCTCTCGCTCAAGCGTTAGATTGATAATTTGCGGACAATTCTCCAGTACAACCCAATAAACTCCTTTCAAAATTTGAAAAATCCAACGCAGAGTGGGACGTGAAGTCGGCTTTCCCAACTGATTCGGCACAGTCTCCTCCTGCTCTGCCAGAGCCAGTCTCAGCTTACGTTGCCCCAAGCTGTACACCAATAAACACAACACCATGATGAAACTCAATGCCATAATCCGTTCAGGGGTTTTGAGAAACACACTA
>JAYKIP010000075.1:0-4128 GCA_035286205.1 Merismopediaceae cyanobacterium | reverse complement strand
CAGGATTGGTTATTAGGCAGTGTTTTTCTCTTAACTTATACCTGGGGTTATGTTTTGCCGGTGATGATCGTCGGCTTATTTACGGGCAGTCTCAAACGGTTATTGGCCCTACGCCAATGGTCACAATGGATTAACCCCCTAAGCGGTACGTTATTGATTGGTTTTGGAGTTTTTTCTCTCCTTTCTCGTCTGTCTTTTTCTTAGTATGAAAAAATCTTTTTATGAATTTTTATTTAGGTTGTGCAGTTTGGTCGTATGAAGGCTGGTTAGGGAATTTTTATCCGGCGAAAACTCCAGCAAAAAATTTTCTGAAAACCTACAGCGATCGCCTCAACTGTGTAGAAGGTAATACCACTTTTTATGCCGTTCCTGCTCTTGCCACGATCCAAAAATGGCAACAGGAAACCCCGGCTAACTTTAAATTTTGTCTAAAATTTCCCCAAACTGTCACCCATCAGGGATTACTCTACCCCCAACGTACGGAAGCCGAAGCCTTCATTGAACGGGTCAGACCCCTAGGGCAGAAACTTGGCTGTATTTTTGCCCAACTACCTCCTAGTTATGCCCCTCATTATTTTGAAGATTTACGGGATTTTTTAATCACTTTAAAAGGACAAAATATTCCCCTCGCTGTTGAAGTTCGCCATTTAGATTGGTGGCAATCCCCTCATCAATCCAAGTTAACCCATTTACTGGAAACGTTAGAGATCGCCCAGGTCATTTTAGATACCCGACCGGTTTATCATTGCGCCGATGACCCACAACGGTTTTCTAAGAATAAAAAGCCCCTCGTGCCGGTTAACTTTTCTTTAACTACCCATTGGGCGATCGCGCGTTATATTAGTCATCCCCAATTAGCCCTGAATGAAATTTATTTGACAGAATGGCTCACCCAGGTGAAACAGTGGTTACAACAGGATAAAACCGTTTATTTTTTTGTCCATTGTCCTCTTGAAGACCATTCCCCGTTTACCGCCCGCTATTTTTATCAAGCGTTGCAAAAAGTTTATCCCGAAGTCGCTCCCATTCCCTGGGATTTTGTAGCAGACTCACCTCAACAATTAAGCTTATTTTAGATCTGATACGCAATCCTGTTGCTATTTCCCTTCTTGATCAACAGACTGTAGGGGCTTAGTCCTATTCCTATGGACTTGGAAACCAAACCCCTACCCAATCTTTAGGCGGTTTGAGAAGCGAATTTGGCATGATTTCCCGCTTTCTGACTAAACTAAGAATTATCCCTCCGCAATCTCTCCCCTCAATGACGCGATGTATCCCCTTTCTCCTCGTCAAGCCTTGCCAACCATGTATGACCTGCCCAGTGAAGCAGTAGGAGAGCCTGGCGTGCCGGATGAATTTCATTTACTGCAACCGCGACTGTTGAGCGAGACGTTCCGACCCCCAACCTACACTGAGGAGGAGGTTTTTACCGCCAGTGACCTCAATCTTTACTACGATTTACAACAGCCCCAATGGTATAAACGTCCAGACTGGTTTGCGGTACTCGGCCCCCTACGTCGCTATGACCCCCAAAACCTGCGCTTGAGTTATGTTGTTTGGCAGGAGGGCATTTATCCCTATATTGCTGTTGAATTACTGTCTCCGGGGACGGAAAAAGAGGATTTAGGGCAGAATCTACGGGAAATTCATACTCCCCCTAATAAGTGGACGGTTTACGAGAAGATTTTGCGGATTCCCTACTATTTTGTGTTTGATCGCTATACCGATTATTTTCAAGCTTTTGGATTAGTGATGAATCGTTATCAACCGTTACCGGTGGTTGGTCAGGGGGTTTGGTTAGGAGAAATCCAATTAGGGTTGGGGCTTTGGCGAGGGGTTTACCAAGGTCACGATCGCCTCTGGTTGCGCTGGTATGACGAGGAGGGTCATTGGTTGCCTACCCCTGTAGAGTCCGAAAGGCAACGGGCAGAACTAGAAAAACAACGGGCGGATCAAGCGGAGGCGGAGATTGCTCGTCTCAAGGAACTGTTACAGCGATCGGGGATTGATCCTTCCCTTGCCTAGCCTGGTTCATAACCGAATAACGGGTTAGGGTTGCCTAGGGCATCCTAGAGCATGGTTAATTCCCCAATAATTTCTAAGCGTTTATAGGGACTTAAAACCATAAAGGTTTCGGCTAACATATCAGCCACGCTGGGGGAAATCCATCCTAATTGTTGCAGGAGTTGAATCGCAGTGGCGTATTTGGCCCGTTTCGCTCCGTCGGCCACTTTAATGGCTAACCCCATGCCTTGGCCCACTTTGGCAATACATTGAATGCCTTCGGCTCCGGATTTACTGATCAGTTCTCCTTCGGTGAGGCGCATTAATTCCGTATCAAAGGAACCTTCTGCCGCCACTAGCCGGGGATAGTAGGTCATGGCCCGCACCACCCGTTCTAAGTCCAATTGATTACCGGAGGCGAGTTGGGCATAGAGATGGGCCATCTGTCCGAGTTGCATAAAATAGGTGGGCGCACCACAGTCGTCATGGGCGGCAATGAGTTCGTCTCCCGGCATTCCCAGCAGTTCCGCGACTTTTTGCAGAATGAGTTGCTGGATGGGATGGGAGGAGCGCAGATAGGTATTGAGGGGCCAATTGCGTTGTTTACAAACGGCTAACATCCCCGCGTGTTTCCCGGAACAGCCGTGTTGCAAGGGGCTTTGATGCTCGCTAGGGGACGGACATTGTAAGGCACTGGGGTCAATATCGGCTCGCCATAGAATGTTAAAAACCTGTCGGGCTTGTTCGGTGGTGCCGTGATGGGAACTGCAAATAATGGCTAGGTCTTTATCGGTGAGACCAAAACGTTCGAGGGTGCCGGTACTGGTGACGGCTAGGGCTTGAAAGGGTTTGAGGGCAGAGCGGATAAAGGCGGTGGTTTCGGCATTACCGGCGACTAAGAGGGTACGCCCCCGGTCATCACAAACCGTCGCTTCGGCAAAGTGGGTGGATTCAGTAATGCCTTCCCGGAGGAGGTGGATTTCCATCGGGGGGGCTTGAGTACGCTTACCTCTAGTCATGCTCATTTTTTTACAGGGCTTTTTCAAAGATACAACCAGAGAATGCTATTAAGGCCAAAAAGTCCCAGGAGTAGCAGACCCGTTCGTTGGAGACGTTGCAGGATGGGAGTGATTTGATAACTGACAATCAGGCGATCGCGGGTGAGCATGGCGGGGGGTTTTGTCCACACTTGACCGTCGTACCAGCCGGATTCTTCGTAGGTGACCTGTTCGGCTTGGAGGCGATCGCGGACATAAAGCCAACCGAGTAAAATTCTGATTAAAAATAAGGACACCCAAAATAAGGCTCCTAGATTGCTGGCCAGAATAAATAAATCGGGTCGCTTCTGGAGGGGAAAACTGGCGGCGGCGATGGGACTGGAAATTAACCACCCTAAACTGCCAATCAGCAGTAATTTTTGACAATATTGATCCAGGTTGAGGGTTGCCCAGGAAAATAACCAGGCGGTTTTGAGGGCTTCGTATTCCTGAACGGGTTGCTGTTCTGCCGGGACGGGACAAAAGGTGGTCGCTTCGGGGGACATAGGCAATTTGGAGAAGAAAATTAGGGCGCGAATCCCTGGGTTAATTCCGGGAAGGTAAAGCGTTGGGCATGGCCCCAAAAGGCTTCGAGGTTATAAAATTCCCGTTCTTCGGGTAAAAAGATATGCACAATCACATCGCCATAGTCTTGCAAAATCCAGGTACCGTCGCTTTTGCCTTCGGTTTGTAGCGGTAAGCGTTGATAGGTTTCTTCTACTTTTTTGTCAATACTGTCGGCGATCGCCCTGACCTGGGTACGGGAAAAGCCGGTGGCAATCACAAAGTAATCGGCCAAATAGGTGACATCGGTGACTTTTAACACCACTAAATCGCCGGCTTTTCGGTCATCGGCCGCAGAGGCGATCGTTAAAACCAGTTGTTCGGTGGTGACGGTGGGGGAAGGGGGAGAGGGGGAGAGGGTGGAAAGGGAAAAGGTCATTTAGGCGTTATTAACCTCATTCAGCGTTTGATTTATGACTAATCATAGCAATTTTGCGAGGGATTGACAAAAAGTTTAATTCCCTTGTGAGAGAAGAGAGAAGGCCGTAATCAAAACTCAATTTTTCTTGATTTTCCTAAGAGG
>JAYKIP010000074.1:0-3828 GCA_035286205.1 Merismopediaceae cyanobacterium | reverse complement strand
TGTGAAGAACCCTATGAGCAATGGCAAAGGGGGATTTCGGCGGCGGCTCGACAGTTTGAGGGGCATTTAGGAGCTAGTTTTTTACGCCCCACGAACCCGGCTTATCCGGAATACGTGATTATCGTCAAGTTTGACTGCTATGGTCATCTTAAAGAATGGTTAGAATCCCCAATCCGTCAGGCTTGGATTGAAAAGGCGACTCCGTTAGTGCAAGAAGACCAAAAACTGCAAGTGATGACTGGTTTTGAAACCTGGTTTACCTTGCCCCATCGTCCGCACTTGATACCGCCCAAACGTTACAAAATGGCGATTTTAACCACGCTGGCCGTGTTTAGTGTTTCCCAATTTCTTTACTTTGTTTTCGCGGGTTTACTGGTGGGTTTAATGCCCCTGGTGAGAAGCTTTCTCATTGTGGCTTTAACGGTGATTTTATTAACCTATTGGGTAATGCCCCGCATAACCCGTTTATGCTATGCCTGGCTGTATCCCAAATCTTAAATTCAGGGATTCCCCCCGATCATGAGGTGTTAAGATTGACCTGAGCTTGACGGCACGACCGGCGTAACCCTACCCTGACGTTGAAGATAGAGTCAGTGAAACAATTAATTAGTTTTGTTGGCCACGACTTTTTTTAACAAAACAGCTATTATTCTGAATATTTTCCCTAGGATTACCATGAGTATTACGGTAAAAATTCAAGACGCTACGACCCTGAATCTAGAAACTGATTCGACTAGCTCGGTCTTTATTCTCGATTTATTAACGGAACGAATCACTGTCCGTGACTTAATCCGAAGTCGGGTTTACCAGGATGTTAAAGACTACAATACCCGACAACCAGAGTATTTTCGCGGTTTAGTTCAGCCGACAGAAGCGGAACAAAGTTTGAATGGTTATAAACTGAAAAAGCCCCGGCAACTGAACTGGGAAAGTCAATTGGCTAAGGCGATCGCGGCCTTTGAAGGTAATAGCTTTTTAATCTTAGTGGATGATGAACAGGTAACAGAATTAGATGAAGACATTGTGATTACCCCTGAAACAACGATCACTTTTTTAAAATTAGTTCCCTTGGTGGGAGGTTAACCATGGCGGAAATTGCACCCCGTTATCTGTCGTTGATTGAGGCCCTGATCTCAGAAGTTCCCGCTACCTTTCCCCGGCCCCATCCGACTCCCACCGAAACGGCCTGTCAGCAATTAGAGCCTTCAGAACAGGTGGCGTTAGTCCTTGCGATTCTGGACTGGTATCAACAGCAACCCAAGGACAGTTATTACTATCACCAATGGTTTGTGGTGGATGTGATGGTTAAATTACTCCGGCGATCGCTACCGTTCACCCCCGCCCACCTCGTGACCCTGATGACGACCCTGCGGACGGAGCCACTCCTACTGTCCCTGGGCATGAATCGCTTACCGGGCTTACTCGAAAATCACCTCAACCATCACCATTTATCCCCCGAACTCCAAGCAGTGGTGGAAAACATCGCCTATTTTTTAGAAAGACAAAGTTCCCCAGAGCGCAAATGTGCGGCCAAATTACGACAATTTTTGGACTCGGAGCAACAGAATAATCCTTTATTGGCAGGGGAAGCCTGGGCTGACGAGGCCCTTGCTTATCTGCAAACCCTGAACGAAACCGACTATCAAACCTGGCTCCATCTCCTCAACTGTTGTCTCAGCGCAACGGGCGGGAAGCCCACGGCCAAATGGCTAAAATCGGCGAAACAGGATCGGGATGCCCTAGGGGAGAAAACGTTTCAAGAGCGGCTCCAAAGCTGGTTTCCCTGGGTCGATCGCCCACGCACTCAACCTCTGCCGGGATGGCGGGGGGATACGGATTTCATTACCGATCAAAATGCCGACATTTTAAAGGGGTTGGTGTGGCTCTGTGCCGATAGTGACCAACCGGCCATGGCCCGGAGTCTTAGTCAATTGGCCCTGTCCGCCTATCGCAAAATTCCCCAGATTGGCCCCCGTTGCGTCAAAGTTGGGAATGCCTGCGTGTGGGCCCTCAGTCAAATGCCTACCCCGGAGGCGATCGCCCAATTGTCGTTATTAAAAGTCAAAGTTAAATTTGGCACAGCCCAAAAAGGGATTGAAAAAGCCTTTCAGGAAGCAGCTAACCGAACGGGGATTTCCCGGTCTGAGATTGAAGAATTGGGGATTCCGACCTATGGGCTGACGGAGGTGGGAAAAAGAAGGGAGGTTTTCGGAGACTTTACGGCGGAATTGGTGGTGACGGGCAATCATAGTACTTGTATCCGTTGGTTCAAAGCCGATGGCCAATTGCAAAAATCTGTCCCCCAGAGCGTCAAAAAAGATCAGGCGGAAGCTTTAAAAACCCTAAAACAAGCGGAAAAAGATATACAAAAAATGTTGCCGGCCCAAGTGGAACGCTTGCAATCCCTTTACCTGCAACAAAAAACCTGGGATTGGTCAACCTGGCAAGAACGTTATCTCAACCATCCGTTGATGGGGTGTCTAGCGCGTCGTCTGCTGTGGCAATTTGAACAGGGCGAACTTCATGCCGTAGGGATTTGGGACGAGGGGGCTTTACGAGACCGGGCGGGGGAGAGAATTTCCTGGCTAGATTCAACGACCCAGGTGAGTCTGTGGCATCCCATTACCGCGAATCCGGAAACCATCCATAGCTGGCGCAACCGCTTACTAGAGCGAGAAATTCAGCAACCGTTTAAACAGGCCCACCGCGAAATTTACCTGCTAACTCCCGCCGAAGAAACCACCCGTCTCTATTCCAATCGCTTTGCTGGGCATATCCTCAAACAACACCAATTTCATGCGCTGTGTGGCCAACGGGGTTGGAAAAATCAATTGCGGTTGATGGTGGATGATGATTGTCTGCCGGCCACTTTACTGTTACCCCAGTGGGACTTGCGGGCGGAGTTCTGGATCGAGGCGATCGGCGAGGAATATGGGCTAGATACCAATCATTCCGGCACGTTTCTCTATCTCACAACGGATCAGGTGCGGTTTTATCCCCTCCAGGCCGCAGAAAACTATGCCCATGCCTGCGGTGGGGGTTATGGAACCTATGGCCGGGCCGAAAATGAACCGATCGCCCTGACGGAGATCCCAGCCTTAGTGTTAACGGAGGTAATGCGGGATGTGGATTTATTTGTGGGGGTGGCCAGTGTGGGCAATGACCCGAATTGGTCGGACGGTGGCCCAGAGGGTCGTCATCTTGATTATTGGCAAAGTTATTCCTTTGGGGAATTATCCGCAACGGCCCAAACCCGTCGTCAAGTCCTAGAAAAACTCCTGCCTCGATTGAAAAAAATCCGCGATCGCTGTTCCCTGCAAGAGCGTTTTCTCGTGGTTCGAGGGGACATCCGCACCTACAAAATTCATTTAGGCAGTGGCAATATCTTGATGGAACCCAATGACCAATATCTCTGCATCGTCAAGGCTCCGGGCCGAGAGAATCAAGAATCCCTCTTTTTGCCCTTTGAGGGCGATAAAACCCTAGCGGTTATTCTCAGTAAAGCCTTTTTGTTAGCCGGCGATCGCCAAATTACCGACCCGACCATTGTGGCCCAACTGCAACTTTAAGGCCCGATTCCCGGCAACAGCGACTATACTACGAAGAAATTTTTGCTGGTAATCCCTATGCAGATTGGCCTCCCCAAAGAAATTAAAGACCAGGAATATCGCGTCGGACTTTCCCCCAGTAGCGTGCAAACCTTGACGGAACAGGGCCATCAGGTGATGGTCGAAACCCAGGCGGGCTTAGGTTCCAGTTTTACGGATCAGGATTATCGCAACGCCGGGGCCACCATTGTGCAAACCGCCCAGCAGGCCTGGCAAGCGG
>JAYKIP010000073.1:0-11189 GCA_035286205.1 Merismopediaceae cyanobacterium | reverse complement strand
CCAGCACAAATAGAATACCGACAAAGATAGGGATAATCCGTTGAAGGGGGATAGGGACTTTCCAATAATGTAGCGATACGATCCTGGGCAAAAAACTGGGTAAAAATCTGTGAGCCAGTCCGTCCCCCTAGGGGAAAACTCTGCCAGTACCAGGGCGTTAAGACAGGCATTTAACGACCCATCCCCCCGATTAGTAATCTAGCCCACCAAAAGGGAATTAAGGCAAAGAGAGCCAACCAATCCCAACGAATCATCCGTAATTGATGCCATTGAATACGATGCTGATCCGGTGTGGTAAATCCCCGGACTTCCATGGCGATCGCAATTTGTTCCGCCCGCAATAATAAATTTTCTAATAACCGTTCAATCACTAAAATCCAAACCCGAAAACTCCGTTTTAAACCTAATTGTTTCCAATTAATGGCTCTGGTACGAATGGAACGAAAGAGATTTTGAATTTCTTCTAAGACCAGGGGAATAAACCGCAAAGAAAGGGTTAACGTCAGAGAAATTTCCGTCACCGGTAACTTAAATCTTCGCAACGGTTCCATTAATTCTTCAATGGCACAGGTAATTTCTTCGGGAGCAGTGGTTAATAAAAATAATGTGGTGCTATAGATTAATGTGAAGACCAAAGTGCTAATGCGAATGCCTAATTCCATGGAGCGTCGGGTGACGAGGAAATTTCCCTGTTGCCACAACACATACTGATAATCCGAGGCCGGGGGAAGAGATTCCCTAGGGGGTAACCGGGGCTGATTGATGACCGCAAACCCATCGGGACTAAAAGCCGTCAAAATTAACACCAGACCACAGAGAAAAATTAACCACCCCACCTGTTGTTTAAAAGCGCGAAAGGGGATACCGGCCCCCAGGGTAATCAACACTAACACCAGACTCAGACCGAGCCGCCAGAGGGGATTCGCCAACAACGGAGCCACTAAAAAGGACATTAACCAGGCTAATTTGACCCTGGGATCTAAATGGTGTAGCCAGGTGACCGGTTTTTCTAAATACAAGCCGATCGGTAGCGATCGCAATAAGTCCATAAACAGTCACCCTAAGCACAAGTTTCTGAACCGCTCCTTGGTTGTGTTTGTTACGCCACCTAATCGGCGATCGCATTCATCAACACTTCGGTTAAGGTCATATCGGCCATCTCATCAATGGTCACTGTATCGCAAATATCGAACTTCGCTCCGATCCCCTGGAGTTGATCATCTAACGCCGTTAGAAACTTCGTCGCCGTGCTATCATTCCCCACCTGAATAAAGGAAATCGCCAACTCTTCATCGCGGTCTAACCGTCGAGTCGCCTCAATAATGATCTGCATCACCGAAGGACGGTCATCGGGTTCCCCATCGGTAATGATCAAAATTGTTTCCCCTTCCTGGGCATTGCCGGTACTTTTGCGTTTAAAGAAATGATTAATCGCATCGTTCAAGACCATCGCCAAATTGGTTGACCCCGACGGTTCATTTTCCTGGAAAATTTGCTCCACCTTTTTGGCCGTCACCTGGTCGTAGCGGCGAAAACGACTGGAAAACACATAGACCGTGATCCCGTCCGGATCTAATTCCTCACATTTGCGGGCGAGGGCGAGGGCCGATTCTTGCACTTCCTGCCAACGAGTCCGACCATTGGGCTGGTCAGGGGTGGACATACTGCCGCTTTTATCAATGATTAAGGTGTAATCTCGATTTCTCAAGGATTGCCTCCTAGTAATGGCTCCAGGTTAAGTTTAGCGAAGGTTTAAAGAAACACCGCCCAATTTTCTCGATGGACGCAATACGACTGATCCGTCTAGGGCATTCCTAACATGGCTTTCAGGGTAAAGTAGAGAAAGAGAAAGCCGGAAATCAGAAACCCAATTAAGGCGATCGCCGTGACCGGATTTTTAAAAAAAGGCTTTAACCACAGAAAAACCGAATAGAAAATTCCCAGCCCAAAGCTAATGAGATAGCGGGGATAACGCGCAACATTTTCTAAAAAATCTCCCATGGTGGTCAATTAGGCCAGTGCTCAAGAACATTACCTAGGGTTATCATTAATTGCATCATTCGACAAGGGGAATTTGACCCATGAAGTGGATCGCTCAAAGTCGGGCGAAGCGGGATTACCGGAAGCAATGCTAATTCATTCCGGGATTTTGTACGGGATTTTGCTGGGGTCAGGCTTATTTTCGGGTCTGTTAGCGGGTTTATTGGGCATTGGCGGTGGAACGGTTTTAGTGCCTCTTTTGGTGGCGTTGCATTATTCGCCGTTACAGGCCGTGGCCACCAGTAGCCTGGCGATCGCCGTAACCTCCTCCTCTGGGACTTGGCAAAATTGGCGCATGGGTTATTTGGACTGGCAACGGGTTTTGGGTCTGGGGATACCGGCCCTAGTAACCGCCCAGTTAGGGGTTTATCTCGCGGATCGTCTGCCGGCATCAGCGTTACTTTACGGCTTTGGCAGTTTATTAATTCTCAATATTTTGCTGGTTCAACTCCGTCACCAATTAGAAAAACGCGAAAAAACGTCTTGCCGAGAGCCTCAACCAACCTTAGACCCAGAGAATCCTACTGCTCTTGCCCCGCCATCCCCTGGGGTCTATCTCTGGACAGTACGATTAGGGACGGGAGGAGCCGCCGGATTATTAGCCGGGTTATTTGGGGTAGGTGGTGGCGTAATTATGGTTCCCCTGCAAATGTTACTTCTCCAAGAACCGATTAAATTAGCCATTCAAACCAGTCTGGGGGTCATTGTTCTGACCGCGATCGCGGCTGTAGTAGGGCATAGCATAGCGGGAAATGTGCTTTATCTGTCAGGGTTACTGTTAGGACTAGGAGGGTTAATCGGGGCCCAGATTAGTACCCGTTGCCTGCCCAAATTACCTGAAACCGTTGTGACTTTCTTATTTAATGCGTTATTGGCTTTATTAACCGTCTATAGTTTTTGGCAAGCGAGTCAATATTAGAACCGCAACTGAAAACCTAGCAACCTAGAAACTAATTACACCCAATCGTTAACCTGCCCCTAGCTTAAAGCAACTCTTCGCTACTTAACGAGGGACAGGAAAAAAGCAGTTCAAAGCGGCCTAACCATTTCGCCAAACGCCGACTAAAACGCCTTGGATTTCAATTTGGTCGGGAGTCGCTTCAATGGGTTGGTATTTCGGATTAGAAGAACGGAGAATAATTTTTTCGCCATCCTGGAGATAGGTCTTAATACTAACCCCGTAACCTTCTACCTTAACGACAACAATTTTACCGTTGGGGGGTTCATCATCGGGCAGAGGGGGACGAAGAACAATTAAATCACCTTCAATGATGTGGTCATTGGCTAACCCATCACCCGTCACTCTTAAAGCATAGGCATTTTGTTGCTTAAGAACGGCTCCGAGGTCTAATTTTTCGTTCGATTCATTGGTTAACTCCAACAGACCGCCGGGGGTGACATATCCCGTAATGGAAACACCTTTGGGCTTGGGATGTAAAATCCGCAGGGTGCGGGCCTTGCCTTCTGTCCAATCAATGTATCCTTTGGTTTTTAAGCGTTCCAGACGACTTTGAATCGGGGCCGGCGATCGCAGATTCATGGCTCGCATCATTTGCCGAATCGAAGGGGCGTGCTGGGTTGTCTCGATATACTCTACTAACCAATCGTAGAGTTCTTGCTGGGCACGGGTGAGGGATTCCATGGATGCTTAACTCTCCTTACGCATTTACCATTGGGGTTCTTTTTACGATCTTTACTATAATACTACACCTCACTTTTAGCACATAGGTATGTTAACGAAAATTAACATTTCGGGAAAAACCTGGCGATACCGGTAGCGAACTTAGGCCACATCAAGGGTTCAGCCTACCCTGTTCTGATGGTCAGAGAGCATGAACCCCGCCGGACACACTAGCTTTGACTGGCAAAATAGTTCCCAACAGCTTTTACCCAATGTAGGGCAACTACTTTACCCCAGGCTTTTCCGTCCGGGGGCTGAGGGCAAAACGCTTTATAGGTGATGGTCAGAAATCTTGTTTTCCCTAGGTCTGAAACTTCGGGCTACGGCTAATTTTCTTTACGTCAGATATTTCATCGGTATGTCTCAACCAGCCCATTATTGTCGCGGAGAGGTTGAGCGGTTGAGTAAACATCAGTAAGGATTCGCCCAGCGATGGACAATAAATTGACCCCTCACAGCGAGGGGCGTTGGGTGCAATCTTCTAGCGACGACGAGAACGCTGTCTTCTGCGAGTAGCTTCTTTGCGCTTGCGTTTTTCCTGGGGGGTTTCAAAAAATTGGTGTTTCTTGAAATCTGTATAGATACCAGCCTTAGCCACTTGACGTTTGAAACGACGTAAGGCGGATTCAATGGGTTCGTTTTGTCCGACAACAACTTGAGTCATTCCTGAAAATTTAAACCTCCTTTAAATGGGATCTGTTAGGGTTGACTAGGTAAGGGTCTGCCGGTGAGACCAATTTACCCCTAGCCTATCTATCTTACCCGTGTTTTGCCTCCTGTTGACCCCTAATGCAGATTTTTCGCCGTTGACCGCCGGGTTTTTGGCCAAATTTTGTCAGGCTTTATGCAACAATGCCGGAAAATTGGGACAAATCCCGCCAATCTGTGCTAATAACGAGGACGGAGGCTGGCTGTTGACGAAAATTCACGCCTACGATTGTTAACCCTTGTGAAATGTATCTCTAAAGATTAAAAAAGCCATGGTGGAAACGGTAATTGGCTCCCTCGATTGTAAAAGTTTAGCGCAACGGCTCTATAGACATCTCCAGACCGATGCGATCACCCAGGATAAACTCACGTCATCCCAGGGGCGATCGTTGCCAGTGGACTGTTTTGTGGAAACGGGGATACTTAAGGTCATTTTGCATCTGGCCGCCCAACCGACTCTGGAAACCAATGCGTTATTCAGTTGCACGCGGGATTTTTTGGCTAATCAAGGCATTACCCCAGAGTACGATGTCAAAATTTATTTAGTGGTAGATGAAGCGGCTCCGGTGATTTCCCCAACGGCCCTCGCTCCCCTAGCCCGTCCAGGGGTTGTGGCCTTGACCCAAACGTTTCCCCCGGCTTTGGCGGCCATACTCAAGGACGATCGCTGGCAGGAGTTATTGTCCTGGCGAGGGGGATTAGGCATCGGGCTGGGATTAGGAGTCCTGGGATTGGTGGGCTATGGGCTGACTCGTCCCTGTGTGTTGGATCACTGTCCTTCCTTGACCCAGGCAGAACAACTATTACAGGTTTCGCCTCTGTCGCTTCAGGATAATCCGCAACCCCTCACCTTTAATACGCTTCTGCTAGAAAGGCAATTACAGGAGGCGATCGCCCTGTTAGAACCGATTCCGTTCTGGTCGAGGTATTACGGTCAGGCGAGGGAACAGAAAAAAGACTATCAAGCGCGTTTGGCGATTCTGATGACCCTTAACCAGTCCATGGGTCAGGCCAACCAAGCTCAACAACTCTTACAAAAATCCCCCCTTTCTGCCCAGGAACTTCAAGCGGTGGTCACCCTCTGGCAAAAGGTTTTAGTGGATTTGCAACCGTTATCGTTGGATAATCCCTACCGGCCCATCGTGCAACAACAAAGGCAAATGGCGACCCAGGGCCTACGTCTTACCCAACAACGGTTACTGGATGAGCAACAAGCGGAACAGTTTTGGCAAAAGGCTTCGGAGCAAGCGGTTCTAGCACGGGTACAGGGCAGTAATGTGCGTTCCCTGGGGGAGTTAAATCGTTTGGCGGTATTGTGGCAGGGAGTGCTCCAAAATTTGCAGAAGATTCCCCTGGGCACGAGCGTTTCCCCCAAGGCCCTGAAACAAGCCGAGGTCTATGGTCGGGAATATCGAAATCTGGAAAGTCGTCGCCAGGCCGAAGCCCAAGCCGAAGCCCGTTATCAAGAGGCGATCGCCGTGAGCAAAGTGGCCGAACAGGCCAGTCTCAGTCAACGATGGAATATGGCCGTGACACAATGGCAAAAGGCCGTGAATTTATTAAAAGGGATTCCTGAGACCAGTTTTGTGGGGGAAAAGGCTAAAAATTTACTGCTGTCGGCCATGCTCCAACTCCAAACGGCCCAAACCTATTTCCAAGGCAGTCAGCGATCGCAACAAGTGAAACAACAACTAGAAAGCCTCTGCTCCCAATGGACAAGAACCTGTGACTATCGTATAGAGAAGGACCGGATCCAGGTGCGATTAACCGATAGCTATGTACGACAGATCTGGGACACAGCCCTGAAAGCGAAAGCCCAGGGAAACCTACCGGGGCAAACCGGGGTTTTAAATCATATTTCCTATCTGGAGCAGACCCTACAAACCATTAGCACGCAATCGGGTTTACCCCTAGAGTTGTACCATGCCAAAGGGCATCGTCTTAACCGCTATCAACCCTAATTGAACGAATGGATAGACCTGCTAGGCTTTGGCAAGAACGGATTGGCCATCAACGAGACTGGCTTTGGCGTGGCTGGCCGATTCGCTACAGTGTGATGTTACCGGAGCATCCCTCCCGAAAACCCCCGTTAATTCTCCTCCATGGGTTTGGGGCGGCCATCGAACATTGGCGACAGAATATTCCCGTTTTAGCCCGCGATCGCCCGGTGTATGCCCTAGATTTACTGGGATTTGGCGGTTCTCCAAAGGCAGATACTACCTACAGTGCCTATCTGTGGGCCAATCAGGTCTATCACTTTTGGCAGGCAATCCTACAAGAACCCGTTGTGATTGTGGGTAACTCCATTGGTTCCCTAGTGGGTTTAACGGCGGCGGTGGAGTATCCCGATATGGCCAAAGGCTTGGTGATGCTCAGTTTGCCGGATGTTTCCCTGCGTCAAGCGGCGTTACCTCCCGTCGTGCAACCCCTCATTACCCGGTTAGAAAATGCGATCGCGGCCCCCTGGCTCTTAAAGTGCATTTTTCGCCTAGTGCGTCGTCCCTCGGTCATTCAAAAATGGGCCAGCATTGCCTACCAAAATCCGGGCTGTGTCAATCCGGAATTAGTAACCATTATTAGCCGTCCCCCTTTCGATGAGGGAGCAGACCAGGCCTTTTGTCGTTTGGCCGAATCGGTGCGATCGCCGAATTTTGCCCCCCCGGCTCACCAGGTTTTACCCCACCTGGACATTCCCATGCTGTTAATTTGGGGTCAACAAGACCGCATGGTTCCTCCTCTACTTGCTCCTAAATTCGCTAACCTCAACCCCGGTCACATCGAGTTACAAATTTGGGAAAAAGCGGGTCATTGTCCCCAGGATGAATGCCCTGAACAGTTTAATCAGACATTGCAAGCGTGGTTAACCCATCATTTTTCCGATACTTTTGCGGATGCCGATCGCCCTGGGCTGGGTTAAGATACTGGGAAATAGGGTCTGTTCGCGTTCCCCTGTGGTGTGTTGAGTTGTGATGAGTCAATTAAATTCGGTTAATTCTGTCCCTCAAAATGTCCAGCTTGGCTCGGAAGATCTGCCGATCGCGGCAGAATGGGTAACAACTGGGGACAATGAGGAAGAGTTTCAGTCTTTGACGGGCCTTCGTCGTCTTTTACCCCCTACAGTCGAGGAAATCACCGGGGAAGAACTCCAGGCAACGGATGCGATCGCCTTTAATTTTCTTCAAATTCCCCCCAATTCCTCCTCAAAACCCTCGGTCGAAGAAGAAGACCCGGCTCCTTCCGGTAAACTGTCCCCGGCATTAATGGGGGGGTTAGCCTGTTTGGTTCTGGCCAATGGTTTATTGCTTTGGCATCTGGGAACCCGTCTGGTTAATCCCCCGCTCTCGGTAACGGCCACCAACCTCCCCTCAACTCCGCCGCCATCCTTAATCCCAACCGCCGCTACAACCTCCCCAAAATTAAGCCTAGCGAACTTAAGCGAGTTACCCCCGCCCGCTCCGTCGCCCAAAAATCTACCGGGCCACCCGGCGATCGCCTCCTTAAATTCCGTCAATAGTGTTAAGCCCACCGCTAAACCCCTACCGGCTCACCCTGCGATCGCGGGACTGCCCCCCCCCAACGTCCCGGCCTACCAAGCCATCGAAGCCCTAGACCCTTCTACCCCTAGGATGCGTAATGCGTTAAGTGACTTGCTATTACCCCCATCCCTCCAGCCCCAAATGGTTTATAGCAATGCCTTACCCCCCGGTTCTCCCTATCCCCAGGGTACAGCCCCTACTTTGCCGGCGATCGCCGTTCGTCCCCCGCAACCCTTGTCACCAACCCCCAGTTATCCGGCGGCCACCTTACAACCCCAGGGCACAGTCTCCCTTCCCACACGCATCTTGCCTCCTCCCCCGCCCGTCAGCGTTAACTCCCTCCCCCTCCCGGCGGCTCCCCTAGTCACCCCGGCTACCGTTCCGGCGATGGCTCCTGCCCCCATGGCCCCGCCCAGCAATCCCTCGACCATGACCCCCGGCCAGACCAATGGCTACACAACGGATCAAATGCTACGGCAAACCCTCAATCAACAAAATCAAATGGAAATCGAGGCCTATCAACAGGCCAATACCCCCTTCAATCAAAAAGTGAAGCAAAAATTACAGCCTCTCATGCCACAAGTTCAGTCCATTCAATCGGGAGAGACACCGCCTCCAGGGGATACCCAGGGCTTAGTGGAACAATTACAACGCTTAAATCAGGCAGAATAACCATGGGTTTCTGGCAACGGGTTGGTCAAGTGATGCGTTCCCAGGTGTCGGCCTTCCGGCAAGAGATGACCGATCCGGAGCAATTATTAACGCAAATGCTCCATCAAATGGAATTAAATTTGATTGAAATGCGCCGATCCTTGGCCGAGGCGATCGCCCTCCATAAAAGTACGGAACGGCAACTGGCAAATCAAAAAATGACAGCCCAAAAATGGTATGAAAGAGCCAAGTTAGCCCTGGATCAACAAAATGAAATAATTGCTAGGGAATCCCTCGAACATCGTCAAGCCCATTTAACCCAGATGCAAAATCTGGAACAACAATTGACGGAACAAAAACAGGTTATTTTACGCATTAAAAATCAGTTACCGGTATTAGAGCAAAAATATAGTGAACTCAAAGGCAAAAAAAGTCTTTATGTAGCCCGTTTAAAATCCGCGATCGCCTCTCAACAATTACAGGAAATGTTAGACACCTGGAATCCCCAGGGGACTCAGCAACTATTTGAACGCCTAGAGGAAAAAATTCTCACCCTAGAGGCCCAACGTGAATTAAGTCAACCGGCGGCTGATCCTTTAGAACAAAGATTTTTAACCTGGGAAGAAACGCAACAGGTGGAAGCCACCCTCAAGGAACTAAAAAATCCTCGTTCTTTGCCCCCTGAATAATCCTTGATTACCTGGGGAATGGGCATCTTGCCCGTTGAGATCCCCAAAATGCCTGTTGAGATTCAAAAAGCAAAAGATTAATTGATATTTCTTATTGATTCTCTAGGTAAAACGTTGACGCAAAATAAATTCCGCGATCGCCAAATCTACGGGAGTCGTCACTTTTAAATTCGTTTCTTCCCCTAGAATAATTTTAACGGGAAACTGACATTTTTCTAATAAAGCGGCATCATCGGTCACTTCCCAACCTTCTTTTTCGGCCCGTTGATGACAGGTTTTTAAGAGTTCAACCTTAAAGCCCTGGGGCGTTTGCGCGGCCCACAGCCGTTGGCGATCAGGAGTCTCTTGAATCCATTGCTGATCATCTACAATTTTGATGGTATCTTTGACCGGGATCGCCGCAATAAATCCCTGACAAGTTTCCAAAGCTTGACTACAACGATCCAATAAATCGGGAGTCGCTAAACATCTGGCCCCATCGTGAATTAAAACCTCTTGGGCTTCGGTCGGTAAAGCTTTTAAACCATTAAAAACGGAAGCTTGGCGTGTCTCGCCGCCGGTAATTAACGTAATGGGTTTCGTAAACTGAAATTGATCAATAATCGCTTGAAAATCCGTAAAGTCGTAGGGTTGGCCAATAATACCAATCCATTGAATCCGTTGGGATTGCTCCGCCGCCAATAATGTCCAGGCTAACAAAGGGCGATCGCCGAGGGTTAATAATAATTTATTGCGGTCACTCCCCATCCGTTTGCCGGAGCCAGCCGCCGGGATTAAAAGATACATAAAAAAATTAAACCCAATCTTAAAAAAGAGATTAACCCTAGCCCAAAGAAGGCAGACATTAACCCAGAGAGTTTAGGGTAAAAGATTTAACGCAACAACCTCCGTTGGCATTGGTAGTAAGCGATCATCTTGCCGTACCCAATGGTAATAATCCTCTAATAATTGACTGAGTAGGCGTTGTTTAATGCGGCTTAAAACTCCCTTGAGTAAACCCTGGGCGGCCATTTCTAATAAATGGGTAGGGGTTAACCAAAGAGCCTGGGGTAAATCAACACTCACCGTCAAATCGGCTTTGCCCTGTAGAAGTGTTTCCTTCCCTTGACTGTAGGGAGCCAATCGCCCTTTTAATTGCAAAGAAAACCGATGATTAATGTAGTCAATGCCCCGAATTTCGCAACTTTCCGATTCTAAATAAATGGTTCCCGTTGCCGTTGACCAGACTTTAAGCACCACCGTTGGTTGAAAATGGTATAACTCCAGAAAGTTAAGCGGGCGCATTTTTAAACGAAACCGCTGTTCCGATAGGGTTTCCATCAAAGAGGGATCAGCGATCGCCTGCACAAGTCGTTTCGGTTGACGGAGGTAATGCTGGAGCGAGGCCAGGGGTTCAGCCACCGGCAGGGTAAGCGATTCTGTGGCATTAAAACAAACGTTCATAAAGGAATCGAGCTTGACAGTTGATCTTAATAATACTTTACATTTCTTAACATTGCTTAGAGGTCATTATACGGGGCAGGGGGACAGAGACCCGAATTTCCCGCCAATTCGTCAATAAAACTTGACAATCCCTGTGATATTTCGTTACAGAGAGGAGCATCCTGCACTGCCTAGAATGATGGGGATTTCCTCGCTCTACATCCTGGCGGCAATTCCTTTGAGGTCTATTGAGGTCTATGGAGACAACGGCGATCGCCTTTGAAAACGATAACGAACCCATTACGGTGGTCATTTCCCATTTGGTAAAACCGGGTTGTGAAGAACCCTATGAGCAATGGCAAAGGGGGATTTCGGCGGCGGCTCGACAGTTTGAGGGGCATTTAGGAGCTAGTTTTTTACGCCCCACGAACCCGGCTTATCCGGAATACGTGATTATCGTCA
>JAYKIP010000072.1:0-3831 GCA_035286205.1 Merismopediaceae cyanobacterium | reverse complement strand
GACGAAGATCGGGAACTCGCCGAAATAGGAATTTCTGAATACACAAAATCCTTAGAGAATGAGGATAAATTATGAAAATAGAAAGGGGAGAAATTTGGTTAGCTAACCTCGATCCGACTCAAGGATCAGAACAAGCAGGAACTCGACCAATCATTATTTTTCAAGACAGTACATTATCTAAATTTACGACAACCATTATCACCATTCCTTTCACAACCAACCTACGAAGGGCAACCTTACCGACCTGTTTAATAATTCTTAAAGGTCAAGGTGGCTTAAATCAAGACTCTGTTGCACTTTGTCATCAAATTCGTGTCCTTGATAAAACTCGATTAATCAAAAAATTAGGCAAGTTGGAATCAGAGGTAATCGCAAATTTCGAGAATATTGTCCTGTTTACTTTAGGATATAAAATCTAGGTAAAATTTTATGGCAGAAATAAACGTTTATTATGATCCAATGGGCAATACTCTAACCGTTTGGTTCGGCGATCGCTCCTCAGAATATCTCTGTGAAGAAACCGGCGATGAAGTTATTTTAATGAAAAATCAACAAGGGGAAGTGATCGGTTTTGAAAAACTTAACTATACCATTTCCGCTAATACTAACCTTAAAATTTCCCTCGAAACCGCGATCGCAACCTAAAGACCAAAAAAGTAATGAAAACAATTAGCTATAGCAAAGATGTTGACGCTCTCTTAATTGAACTTGACCATGAGGCGATCGCGTTTTTTGATTTAGTCCGGGGCGATCGCTTGTAGTTTTTGTGGGGGAATGCGTTACAATTCGGGATGATGAGTCTTAAAAAGTTCTATGCCGACACCCACCATTATCGAAATAGACCTGCGGGAAGTTCTAGCAGAAATGAACAACAAGCTAGACCGCATTGATGACAATATTAGTGGATTGAAGGATGGTATTAACGGGCTAAAAGTTGAGTTAGCGGATGTCAAAGGAGACATCAAAGCTTTAGATGAAAAGGTTTCTAGTCTGGATAAGCGGTTAGAGAAAGTGGAAGGGAGTCAAAATCGGCAAATTTGGGCTTTCATCGGGATTCTGTTCACAGCTATTTTAGGGGTCGTGATTCGTTTTGTCTTGATGGGCTTACCGATGAGTTGATGGCGATCGCGTTTTTTGATTTAGTCCGGGGCGATCGCCTTTAGAGGTTGCTGGCATCCCCACTTCTGCCACAATAAAACTTTAAAGGAGTCGCAGTAATTCGATGGATATTATTCTCTGTCACCAAACGGCGGACTTTGATGCCCTGGGCGCGGCGGTCGGTTTATCAAAATTACGCCCCGGCAGTCGTATTGTGTTGACAGGGGGGACTCACCCTGGAGTTAAAGAATTTTTAGCCCTCTATCGGGATGAATTAGCCTTGATCGAAATGCGGAGTGTGAACCCCGAAAAGATCCGCTCTTTAATGATTGTGGATAATCAATATCGCGATCGCCTGGGGAAAGCCAGTCAATGGTTAGATTTGCCCCAGTTAACGCATATTGAACTGTACGATCACCATCTGGCCAGTCGGGGAGAAATTCACGCTAATATTCAACAGGTCGAGGCCGTTGGCGCAACAACTACCCTCATTACGGAAAAATTCTATGAAACTGAATCCTCCTTAACGGCGATCGAAGCTTCTGTGATGGCTCTGGGGATTCATGTAGATACCGGTTCCCTAACCTTTCCCCAAACCACACCCAGGGATGCCAAGGCCCTAGCCTGGTTAATGGAACAGGGAGCCAAAGTCAAAATCATTGCCGACTATGCCGATCCCGGTTTCTCTCCCCTCCTGCAAAAACTCTTTGGGGAAACCCTCGAAAACCTAGAAAGTACCGAATATTTAGGCTTTCGCATTGCCTCTGTATTACTGCAAACCCCTAATTTCGTGGCGGGCCTCTCCACCCTCACCGAGCGATTAATGGAAATCATTGAAGCGGATGCGTTACTGCTGGGGCATTACTATCACCAACGGCGTGACCATGAACCCTACCCCGAAGGCCGCTTCACCGTCATTGGTCGAACCGGTATTGAAGGAACCAGTCTAAATCGCTTGTTTAACCCTCTGGGGGGCGGTGGGCATCATCAGGCGGCTTCCCTTAATGTGCGGGGGGTTGATCCGGAACGACTTCTGGCCCAACTTAAGGCGGACTTAATTGCCCAAATTCCCCATCCCCTGACCGCCAGGGATTTAATGTCCTCCCCGGTTCGTACCATTCGCCCCCAAACCACCATTGAGCAGGCCCAGCGTATCCTGTTTCGCTATGGTCATTCCGGGCTATCAGTGGTAGATGACCAGGAACAATTAGTCGGGGTGATTTCACGGCGGGATCTGGACTTAGCCCTGCATCACGGGTTTTCCCATGCCCCGGTTAAGGGTTATATGGCCCGCAATGTGAAAGTGATTGGGCCGGAAACCCTATTGCCGGAAATTGAAGCGATTATGGTGACCTTTGATGTGGGACGTTTACCCGTAGTAGATCAAGGCAAATTAATTGGGATTGTGACCCGGACGGATGTTTTGCGCCAACTCCATCAGGAACGGGAAAATCTCCATCATCCAACCAGTAAAGCCCCTCTGCTCTCCTGTTTATTACCCAATTTTCGAGAGCGTTTACAACCGGAACTGTGGCAGTTGTTGGAACAGGCGGGACAGGTGGCCACGGCCCAGGGGTGGCATCTCTATTTGGTGGGGGGAGCCGTGCGAGATTTATTGTTAAGGGAAGGGGATGAAAAACTGTTTTTACAGGATATTGATCTGGTGGTAGATGGTTTTCATCAGACGGCGGAAGCGGAGGCGGGTGTCCAATTGGCGCGATTACTTCAGGCATTTTATCCCCAGGCGCGATTGTCGGTGCATGGTTCCTTTCAGACGGCGGCTCTCCTCTGGCATCGTGACCCGGTTCTGGGATCTTTATGGGTGGATATTGCCACGGCCCGCACGGAGTTTTATCCCTACCCGGCGGCCAATCCGGTGGTGGAAGCGAGTTCGATTCGTCAAGATCTCTATCGTCGGGATTTTACGATCAATGCCCTGGCTCTGCGGTTAACGTCGCCTCGTCAGGGGGAATTACTCGACTTTTTTGGGGGAATGTTAGACCTGCGATCGCGGCAAGTGCGGGTACTCCATGCCAATAGTTTCATTGAAGATCCGACGCGCATTTATCGGGCAGTGCGGTTTGCGGTGCGACTAGGGTTTGATATTGAACCCCAAACGGAATCCTATATTCGCTATGGGATCGAAAGTGGCGTTTATGAACGGTTACGGCTGGAAAAACAAGTTGCACCGGCCTTGACTACCCGTTTAAAGGCCGAACTCAAGGTGATTTTAGCCTCGTCCTATTGGCAAGTTGCGCTTAAATTACTCGCGGATTTGGGAGCCTTAAAGTGTTTACACGGGCAATGTCAGTTAGATAAGGCTCTCTGGGGGCAGTTGCGCTGTGGTTCCCGGTGGCTAACATTGCTCGATCCCGACCATCAAACGGAACATTGGCTAGGGCGTTTAGTGATTCTGTTAGCGGCTTTACCGGAGCAGGATGGGGCCGTCATTGCCGCCCATTTACAGTTACCCCAAACCCACATCGAGTTATTACGCCATTTCCCCACCGATGAAGCCCGGATTCACCACCAGTTAGCCAACGCTCAGTTACCCAGTCAGGTGTTTCTCGCTTTACGTCCCTACACTTTGACCCTGTTAGTGGCGATCGCCGCCCGTAGTCCAAAAACCTACCGTCGTTTAATTTGGCAATACTTAACCCAACTTTCGCATATTAAATCCCCCTTAACCGGAGAAGATCTCAAAGCCCTCGGCTATAAACCCGGCCCCCAATT
>JAYKIP010000071.1:0-2816 GCA_035286205.1 Merismopediaceae cyanobacterium | reverse complement strand
CGGATCAATGATTTGACCGAGGGGAATGGTATCAAAATGATTGCCGAGACTAAAAACCAGGGTAGCAAATTCATCTGTCCAAATGGGTTTGGCGGTGAGATGGTGAAAGCGTAACCCAGCACCGAGGATGATCCAGAAAATTAATAACAGGAGGGAAGAGCGGTTACTCAAGGGGAATGGGTCGGTAAGGGGTGATGTTGATTGTAGGGTAAAGGGATTCCGTACCGGCTTGAGCGGTCTGTTGAAATTGGCCGGATCGGCGATCGCTGGGAGCTTTGGGGGAGCCTCGCCTGATATAATAAAGAGTTTGCAGATTAATTAATTGCATACATTGCAGGAAGGAGACAGCCTCATGGCTCGGATGTATTACGATCAGGATGCTAATTTAGACTTATTGGCAGGCAAAACCGTAGCGATCATTGGTTACGGTTCCCAGGGTCACGCCCATGCCCTGAATTTGAAAGATAGTGGCGTTAATGTGGTGGTGGGGTTATACACGGGCAGTCCTTCCATTCAAAAAGCAGAATCAGCAGGGTTAAAAGTGCTTGCCGTTGCCGAGGCCGCCCAAACGGCTGACTGGATTATGATTCTATTACCCGATGAAGTCCAGAAAACGATTTATAAAGCCGAAATTGAACCCCATTTAACGGAAGGGAAGGTTTTATTCTTTGCCCATGGTTTCAATATTAATTTTGCCCAGATTGTACCGCCCAAATTTGTGGATGTGGTGATGGTTGCACCGAAGGGGCCGGGTCATCTCGTCCGTCGCACCTATGAGCAGGGCCAAGGGGTTCCCGCCTTGTTTGCCGTTTATCAGGATGCCAGTGGTCAAGCCCGCGATCGCGCCATGGCCTATGCCAAAGGGATTGGGGGGACTCGGGCCGGCATTTTAGAAACCACGTTCCGCGAAGAAACCGAGACGGATCTTTTTGGGGAACAGGTCGTTTTGTGTGGGGGCTTAACGGCTCTCATTAAAGCCGGTTTTGATACCTTAGTGGAAGCCGGTTATCAACCAGAGTTGGCCTATTTTGAATGTCTGCACGAAGTCAAATTAATTGTAGATTTGATCGTCGAAGGGGGTTTAGCTAAAATGCGTGACAGTATTTCCAATACGGCAGAATATGGGGATTTAACCCGTGGCCCGCGCATCGTAACAGAGGAAACCCGTGCGGAAATGCGGCAAATTCTCAGTGAAATTCAAACCGGTCAATTTGCTCGTGAGTTTGTGTTAGAAAACCAAGCTGGTAAACCGGGCTTTACGGCCATGCGTCGTCGGGAATCAGAAGAGTTAATTGAAGAGGTCGGTAAGGATCTGCGGGCGATGTTTAGCTGGTTAAAATAAGACCCTTGGAGTCATAAACCACGTCTAACTCGAAACCTATAATTTTTGGATTTTCTAGGCCGATCCCCCTAAATCCCCCTTCAAAAGGGGGACTTGTCCCTAGAAGGTATTGCAAAAAACTACAGTTCCCAAAATGGATGGGGTTTATCAACATTAATTAAATTATCCGAATGGCTCTCAATGTATTGGGAGTCTTTTTTTTCTTTTAAACAATCATATAACCGGTGGGCAAGCTCTAACTTACTACAAGATTTTACCTCGATTTCTTGACCCTGACGATGGATAATCACCGCTTGATTCTGTTCCGTCCCAAAGCCTGCTTGGGGAAGATCAATGGGATTCGCCACAATCCAATCTAATCCTTTTCTCTGTAATTTTTCTTTGGCTGGCGTAATAATATCGCCGGTTTGAGCCGCAAAACCAATCACCGTTTGATGGGCTTGTTTATGGGGGGTTAATTGGGCCACTAGATCGGGAACCGGAGCCAACGGTAAGGAGGAAGGTAATTCGCTGTTGGGTAATTTGTTCGGACTATAATGGGCCGGTTTGACATCGGCAACAGCCGCGGCCATGATTAACCAATCACACTGGAGAAAGTGTTCCTTTAATGCTTTTTCCATTTGGTCGGCAGTGGTGACAGCGATCGCCTTTAAGTTTTCTGAAGGGGGAAGAGGGTCAGTCAAGGGGCCGGTAATAAAGGTTACGGTGGCTCCTCGGTCTAGGGCCGCTTGCACGAGAGCAATGCCCATTTTGCCGGAGGCTGGATTGCCAATAAACCGCACCGGATCTAGATGCTCCCGCGTTCCTCCCCCGGTAATTAACAGATGTTTGCCGACTAAATCCCGTTTTCCAACCGTCCACAGGAGCGATTCAATGCTTTTGAGAATCTGTTGCGGTTCGGCCATCCTTCCTTTGCCCCGGCGATCGCAGGCTAAGAGTCCTGTCCCGGAGTCCAGCCAATGGTAACGCGGATCTTGACGAAGCAAAGTTTCATTGCGTTGTACGGCCACCTGTTCACCCATATCGGTATTCATGGCCGGAGCCAACAGGATCGGACACCGAGAAGCCAGCACGGTATTGGTTAATAGATTATCGGCCAAGCCTAGGGCGAGTTTGCCCAGGGTATTAGCAGTTAAGGGCGCAATCAATAATAATTCAGCCCATTCTCCCAATTCGATATGCAAAGGACGATGATGAATCGGTTGCCACAAATCCTGATCGGTATAGGCTGGATGACGGCTGAGGGTGGCCACCGTTAGGGGCGTAATAAAGTGTTGGGCAGTATCGGTTAAGATCACGCGGACTTCGGCTCCCCGTTGAAAGAGTTGGGAAACCACTTCGCACACTTTATAGGCGGCGATCCCTCCCCCAATGCCAATCAAAATCCGGGCTTTTTCCAAAGTCCTTGGCTCCTGTCTCCCTAGGCTTCATCGTAGGCTTCGATGTCCAACAGATAGATATAGGGTTCCGCTAA
>JAYKIP010000070.1:0-2505 GCA_035286205.1 Merismopediaceae cyanobacterium | reverse complement strand
AGTAACAGCCCCGACCAACCAATAAATACGAAGCGATCGCGCTTGAGCCAGTCATCGAGGGCATCAAACCAACCCTGTTCTGCTGGGGCGCGTCCGACGGCAATCGTCATAGAATCAAATCCTCTTGCTTAATAAACAATAAACGGCAAGATTTCTTAAAGGGACGGTGCAACCCGCCAACGGCTAACCGATGGGGCAAGCTCCCTGTAAATGTTTGGTATTTTGCAGTAAAGCCCATTGTCTTATAAGACGAGACCCTTGCAAACTAGCGCAGGTTAACTGTTTTTACCAGGGACGGGCGGGAGTCTGTCCCCAGGAGAGTAACGTTACTTACTCAGCCTGTTAATTTTTTTAAAGAAGGACTCAGATAGGTAAAAATCCTAGCCAGAGGTATTTTCAGCTTATGGAGCCAAAATTCACCTCTACCCATTATTAGCAAAAAATTTACAATTTGACACATTTTCTCCTAGGGGATGTTCCCTGACGAGGAGTTAGTCCTTTAAGGTAACGGTTCCTTACCGGTTTTAGCCTGAACGATCGCCAAAATTTCCGTGATCACCGCTTCAATGGTTAAACCGTCGGTATTCAAAACGATCGCATCGGCCGCTTGACGGAGGGGGGAAATCTCGCGGTTACTGTCCATTTCATCCCGGCGGGCAATTTCCTGCTGAAGGGCTTCCCGGTCAAGATGGGGTTGTCCCTGGGCTTGAAAATCCTGGAAGCGTCGTCGAGCGCGTTCTTCTACCGAAGCCGTCAGGAAAATTTTCACCTCGGCAGAGGGAAAGACCTGGGTGCCAATATCCCGCCCTTCTGCCACTAAGCCGCCTTTTTCGCCTAGGGAACGTTGGGTTCTCACCAGGACTTCCCTCACCGCTTTTTGGGCCGCGATCGCTGAAACGAGGGCTGTAATGGCCGGGGTGCGAATGGCTTCACTAATCTCTTGCCCATTGAGTTTGACCCCGGTGAGTTGCGGAGCAGGACGCGCAATGAGTTCTAACTGGGCTTGACTGACTAACTCAGCAATTTGGGGTTGATCCTGGGGGTCTAAGCCGGCCTGTTGCACTAACCAGGCGATCGCCCGGTACATGGCCCCGGTATCCAAGTAAAGTAACCCTAAACGATCGGCCACTTGGCGCGTTACGGTGGATTTACCGGCTCCGGCTGGGCCATCAATGGCAATGATCGGTTGACGATACCGCAGTAAAAGGTTATCAATCAAACGGGTTTGTCCCACATAGGCCGCCAGGGCTAATAAACCGGCTTGAGTGATGGTTTCTAGGGGCTGAAGAGTCTGGGGATTCACTAAGGCTAAATATTGCAGTTTGAGAGAGGGAACTTGGGCCAAATGCTTTTCCACTGTTGCTAAGAGACTTTGGGTCTGGCGATCACCCTGGTGAAATTGGGTTTGGGCCGCTAATAACGCCCGATAAAGTTGGGCCGCCTGGACTTTTTCTTCGTCGCTGAGATACTGATTGCGAGAACTGCGGGCTAATCCCGACGCTTCCCGTACCGTAGGACAGCCTTGGATCGTGACGGGAACCTGTAAATCGGCCACTAGACGACGAATAATGGCCAACTGTTGAGCATCTTTTTCCCCGAAATAAGCCACCGTTGGACGCACAATATTCAACAACTGTAGAACAATAGTTGCAACCCCCGTAAAATGCCCTGGGCGATAACTCCCACACAGGCGATCGCTGAGGTCGGTGGGAGGAACCACTAAAGTTTTAGCCGTTGTAGAGTCTGATATTCCCATCTCCATCGGTTCCGGCGCAAAAATCACAGTCGCTCCCCAGATCTGGGCCCACTGACAATCTTGCTCCAGAGTGCGGGGATAACGACTCAAATCTTCCTGGGGGCCAAATTGGAGGGGATTAACAAAAATGCTGACGACCACACAATCCATTTCCTGGGCGGCCCGTTCGATCAAACTGCCATGACCTGGGTGTAAGGCTCCCATGGTCGGCACCAATCCGATGCGTTTTCCCTGCCATTGGTGGAGATAGGTTTGCAAACCGGCGATCGTTTTAAAACAGGGGATTGGTGAAGGGTCGGAGGTGGCCATGGGCGAAAAAGGTTTAGGTGACAACATCAATAGGATTTTGAATATCATATCGGGGATTGCTGGCAACCATGGCGATCGCCCCGGCGGGAATCCCGGCTAAGACTCCCCACCGGATATTTGCATCCCGGAAAATCTTCGGTAGAATCAGAGCGATCGCCCCTCGTAAATCCTAACGTTATGACTGCGCCCCAACTTTCGAGTATTACCCAGACCCTCCTAGCCGCCAAACAAGCCCAGGGTCTTTCCTTCACCGATTTAGAACAAGCAGTGGGACGGGATGAAGTCTGGATTGCGGCGGTCATCTACCAACAGGCCAGTGCTTCCCCCGAAGAAGCCGAAAAATTACTGACGGCCTTGGGTTTGGATGATTCGTTAATGCCAGCCTTAACCGAGTATCCCTCTAAAGGATTGGGGCCCACCGTGCCGACCGATCCCCTCAT